>JBEBJC010000805.1:0-4233 GCA_040080105.1 Myxococcota bacterium | reverse complement strand
CCCCAGACCGCGTCGCCCCCGCCGCCCGCTCCGTCGTCCACCCCGTCCGGCAGTGGTCCCGAGCCGGCGTCGCCGTGGGACCCGCCGGGCGTGGTCGACGTGGAGACATTCGCCTGTGGCATCCAGACCGGCGACGTGTTGCCCGACGCCGCCCTGGTGTCGGTGCGCCAGTTCACCGAGCCCGCGCTCGTGTGTGTGGTCGCGCGGGGTGTCGAGGCCGGGTGGGAGGAGGTGCAGCGGCTGACCGGCCTCGCGCCCGTCCGGAACGTGGTGCAGCTCGAGCTGACCGGGCTCGCGGCCGACACGACCTACGCGGTGGTGTTCTACGCCGCCGACGGGGTGCGCCGCACGCCCCCGGCGCGCCTCCGCACCGCGCTGGCGGCCGGGTCCTCCCGCACCGTCCGGTTCGCCGCCACCTCGTGCCTCGGCAGCCCCGGTGCCCCGTGGAAGTCGATGACCCGGGTGGCCGGCCAGAAGCTCGACTTCGTGTGCTTGCTCGGCGACACCATCTACGCCGACGAGGGGCTGCGGCCGGCGGGTGACTGGCCCGACCACTGGACCGACGCGTTGTCGACCGCCGGGCTGCGCGACCTCACGCTGCAGACCAGCGTGGTCGCCACCTGGGACGACCACGAGGTGAACAACGACTGGACCTGGGCCGACGACGGTGACCTCGTCCCGCCCGCGCTGGAGGCGTACCTCGACGCGTTGCCGCAGCGCCGGGGTCCGGCGGGGTCCCGGATCTGGCGCTCGCTCCGGTGGGGCGACGCGGTGGAGCTGTTCGTGCTCGACTGCCGCGGGGAGACCTCCGGCAGCGACTACGTCTCGCCGGAGCAGCTCGCGTTCTTGAAGGACGGGCTGCGCCAGAGCGCTGCGCGGTTCAAGGTGATCCTGAACAGCGTGCCGATCACCGACCTGACCGACGCGTACTTCGGCTCGGACGACGTGGGCTGGCTCGGGTACCCGGCGCAGCGGGAGGAGCTCTTTGCGCACATCGCCGAACACGCGATCTCCGGGGTGTTGTGGGTCACCGGCGACGTGCACTGGGGCACGATCGCGACCGTGGGCAAGCCCGGCACCCGCGACGCGGGGCAGTGGGAGGTGTTCTGCGGGCCGGCCGGCTCCACGATCAACGTGCTCGCGCTCGGGGTCGACGAGGGCGCGCAGTTCGACGCGGTGTACTTCGACTGGAACACGGTGGTGTTCGAGGCCGACCCGGTCACCGGCAAGGTCGTGGTCACGGTCGAGGGCGATCAGGCCACGCTGCTCACCCGCACGCTCCAGGTCGGCTGATCAGCGCATCGGCTCGGTCTTGCGCGGGTCCGCGGGCGGGGGCTGCTGGCCGGCGAGCGCGAGGGCCTGCTCGTACGCCGCGCGCGCTTCGTCGGGGCGGCGGAGCTTGTCCAGCACGTTCGCCGCGAGCAGCGCGCAGCCCGGGTACTTCGGCGCGAACCGGCGGCACTCGTCCACCACGCCCTTCGCCTCCTCGAACCGCTCGAGGTTGAACAGCACCTGCGCCCGGCTGTGGAACGTGTCGATCGACGGCTCCTCCGCCGCCGAGATCGCGTCCAGCTGCTGCAGCTGCTCGTCGTATCGGCGTTGTTCGGCGAAGATCGCCACCAGCTGGCGACGGGCGGGGATCGCGGGCGGCCAGGTGTCGACCTCGCTCTCGAACGCCTGCTCGGCGGCCGCGTCGTCGCCCAGCGCGCGGTACGCCGCGCCGAGCCCCGAGTACAAGAACACCCGGGGACCGGGCTCGAGCCCCGCCCGCAGCAGCGGGATCGCCTCCGCGTGCTTGCCGTCCACCAGCAGCGACAGGCCCTCGTAGCCGCGCACCACCGGGTCGGCTTCGACCCGCCCCACCGCCTCCTGCACCGCCTGCTGGAACGCGGCCGTGTCGCCCTGCGCCCACAAGATCGGCAGGTACGTGTACCAGGTCTGCGGCAGGTACGGGTCGAGCTCCTTCGCCTCTTCGATCAGCGCCCGCCCGAGCTGCCACTCCCCGGTGTGCATCTTGAGGTTCCCGAGCTGCAGCAGCACCCGCGACGACCGCCGGATGGTGAGCAGCTGGTCGAGCGTGGCGATCGCGCCCTGCATGTCGCCGCTGCCCTCCTGCAGCATCGCCAACAGCAGCCGCGGATCCACCAGCGCGGGATCTTGGGCGATCACCTCGGTGATCTTCAGCTTCGCGCCTTCGAGGTCACCGGTGCGCATCAGCTGGCGGCTCTGCTCGACCCCGACCAGCACCGGCAGCTTCTGCACCGGGTCGGGCAGGGGCCCGCTGTTCGGGTCGACCTCCACGTCGCTGGTGACGTACCCGAGCGCCTCGAGCTGGGCCTGGTTGGTCGAGGCGGCCGACGACAGCGACGCCTCGGGCTCGAGCGTGGCGACGTAGGCCTCGAGCTCGTCCTTCATCCGCTTCGCCTGATCGGGCTGCAGGAACAGCAGGTCGTCGGCCTCGCGCACGTCGGCGCGGGCGTACAGCTCGGGGGTGGTCGAGTCGATGTACTTGCGGTCGGTGTCGGCCCACGCGCGCTGCTTGGCCCAGCCGTAGTGCTCGTACGCGTACAGGCTCTCGACGTACACGCCGCGCTGGGCGAGCGGCTCCGCCCCGTCCCGGAGCACCGGCGCGAGGTCGAACCCGTCCACGTCGCCCTTGTCGGCGACCCCGGCGAGCGACAGGATCGTGGGGTACAGGTCGACCACGCTGGCGGGGGCGTCGACCACCCGCGCCGGCGCGCCACCTGGCGGGCGGACGATCAGCGGCACGTGGGTGGTGCCGTCGTACAGCAGCACGCCGTGCATCGCCTCGCCGTGTTCACCGAGGCCCTCACCGTGGTCCGCGAGCACGAAGATCCACGTGTGGTCGAGGACCTCTTGCGGCAGCGACTTCAGCAGCTCGCCCATCGTGTGGTCGACGAACGCGACCTCGGCCCGGTACGGATCGAGCCCCGACGTAGCACCGTCGGGCGCCGCGTACGGGAAGTGCGCGTCGAAGAAGTGGACCCACGCGAACCACGGCCGGTCGGTCGGGGCGGTGGCGAACCAGCCGCGGGCGTCGGCGGCGACCTCGTCCGCTCGCCGCTCGACCCGCCACCGGTTCTCCTTGGCCTCGAGCGCGTCGAAGTACGCGTCGAACCCCTGGTCGAACCCCCAGTGGTGCGAGGTGACCTCGGCGCCGACCGCCGCCATCGTGGCGTAGCCGGCGCCGCGCAGGCGCTCGGCGAGGGTGACCGCCTCGGGCGACAGGAACGCGTCGCCGTTGTCGCGCACCCCGTGGCGGGGCGGCAGCAGCCCGGTGTGCAGCGAGCTGTGCGCCGGGATGGTGAGCGGGGTCACGGTGTACGCGCGGGTGAACCGCACCCCTTCGGCAGCGAGCCGGTCGATGTTCGGCGTGGCCGACGGGAGGTTCGGGTTGTTCGCGCCGATCGCGTCGTACCGGGTGGTGTCGAGGGTGAACACCAGGACGTTCGGCGGGGGCGAGGAACCACACGCCGCGAGCAGGATCGACCACATCGGCACCACCTTCCTCCGAAAATCGGCGGGATGGGAGCCCGCCGAACGATAGAAAAGACGAAGGGCCCGGCAGGCGCTCGCGGTCCGGGCCCCAGGGGTTCGGCGGGGCGAGCCCGCCGAGCCGTCAGCCGCGATCGATCAGGGGACGCGGGTGATGTCGGCCGACAGCGTGTACTCGCGCGTCACGTGCCGGGTCAGGTCCCAGTACTGGGCGTCGTCGGTGAGGGTCGGCGCGACCGCGAGGTTCGGGGCGTCGATCTGGAGGTCGTAGTTGCCGGCGGTGGCGCCGGGCTCACACGAGCTGAGGAACGCGCCCCACGGGTACGCGTTGACCACGATCTCGTAGGTGCCGTCGGCGTCGGCGGTGAAGGTGCCCGCCCCACACGGCTCGACCAAGCCGTCGGAGTCGTAGTCGTAGGCATAGGTGATGTTGTAGCTGCACTCGACGTTCTCGTCGAACTCGAGCAGGGTGCAGGTGTCCGGCCCGTTGACGTGCGCGATGCTGTCGAACGCGCTGGCGGCGTCGACCGTGTCGATGGAGAACGACACGGTGTCGCCCGCGACCAACGGGAAGCTGACCACGTCGCCGGTGAACCCGTTGCAGTCCACGTCGTCCTGGACCGACCAGTTGCCGGTCACGAGGGCCCCTTGGTCGGCCCACGTGTCGCCGCTGTCGGCGATGCCCACGCACCCTTCGTCGGTGTTGTAGTTCAGCAG
>JBEBJC010000804.1:0-4236 GCA_040080105.1 Myxococcota bacterium | reverse complement strand
GTCCCTCGGGTGGACCCGCGAGGTGGCCGGGCGCGCGGTGACGCTGGCGCCTGGGTTCGAGGGCGTCGGCGGGTGGTCGGAGGTTCGGTCGGAGCGCGCGCCCGACCCGGTGTGGGGCGCCTGGTACGGGGCGGACACCGATCGGGCGCGGGAGCAGCGGGTGTACGGGGCGCTGCGGGCCGGCGCCGAGCTCGGCGCGCCGCTCGGCCCGGTGTCGGTGCGCAGCTGGTGGGCGGTCGGGCTCGGGTTCGGCCGCGCCGACGGGCTCGCGGTCACGCCCAGCGTGGTCGGGCGGGTGTCGCTCGAGGTCCCGTTCCGATGAGGCGCACCTTGCCATGGCTGCTCGCGATCGGGTGCACCGGCGGGGTCGAGGGTGTGCCCACCGGCAAGTTCGCCGTCGGCATCGCCGCGGTGCGGCCCGAGCTCGAGGTCCGCGACCCGGAGCTCGGGGTGAGCGTGCGGCAGCTGTTGTTCGACGGGGAGGGACCCGAGGGGCCCGAGTCGGTGGCGATCGTGGTCGACGAGCGGTTCGAGCCGCTCGACTCCACCGACCCGATCGGGTTCGAGCTCGACGTGGGGCGGCACGCGGAGCTCGACCTGCGGTTGACCCTCTCGGCCGACGACGGACCCGCGGTCGAGTTCCGCGGCACCCACGACGAGACCGAGTGGCGGATCGAGATCGACTCGCTCGACCTGGAGTTCCGGCTGCCCGAGCTGGTGGTGACCGACCAGCTCAGGCTCGGCTCGGTGGTGTTCCACCCCGGCCAGTGGCTCGAGACGTTCGAGGACGTGGGCGACGATCTGCCTTTGGTGGTGGTCACCGAGGGCTCGCCGCTGTACGACGACGTGGTCGACGAGATCCTCGACACCACCGAGTTCACCCTCGACCCGGTGCCGGCCATCGAGACCGACGACGACGACGACGAGGACCACCGGTGACCGCCGCGCGCTGGCTCGCGCTGGCCGGGCTCGGGGGGTGCGCGGTCCCGCCGTCCACCGACGCGACCTACCTGCGGCTGCGCGGGGCGGTGGCCGACGACGTGCGGTTGACCGGCGACGACGCGGAGGTCGTGGTCGCGTGGGTCACCGCGGCCGACGGGGAGGTCTGCCTCGACGTGGAGGTGTTGCCGTTCGTCCCGCACCTGTTCGGGTACGAGGCCGAGGTGAACGGCCCGCCCGACCTCGACGGCGAGCCGTGTGTCCCGGGCCCCGCCGACGCCGGGCCTGGGCCGTTCGCGGTGGGGCTGCTCGCGCTGCTCGACCCGGACCCGCGGTCGCAGGTGACGCTGTCGGCCGACCCGGTGGGGCTGCTCGAGTGGTTCGGCGGCGGCGGCGGCGCCCCGCAGCTGGTCGCGAGCGGCGGCGCGGTGGCGGCGGTGGCGGACGGGTTCGCGCTGATGGTGTCCACCGGGGCGGCGCCGACCGGGTCGCTGTGCCGGCTCGACGCAGCAGTGGAGGGGCTCGCGCTGTACGACGACCGCGGCACCGGGTGCGGCGGGTGGGCGCCGCTCGCCGCCGCGGGCGAGCGCACCGAGATTCAAGGAGTCGATCTGGTCCGCCCGTGACGAGCCCCGATCGAATTCCGACTTCGCGGTGGCAAGGTACGGGATACCGATGCGCATGCGACACGTGGCGCTCGCCTTCGCTGCCGTCCTCCTCGCGGGCCCGCGGGAGTGCCGCGACGAGCTGAGCGTGCCAGCGGAGGAGGCGGAGCGCGCGCCCGTGCAGCGGATGCTGCGTCGGTCCACCTCCCCGGTGACCCGTCTGAACTACCGCTCGATGCCGGTGGCCGTATCCGTGGCCGTGGCGCGAGAGGGTCGGCCGGGTATCTGTGGTGGGATGCGCACGAAGCGGACTCCGGCTCGTTCGGGACCGCGGCGGTGTCGCGAGTACGAGCAGATCTCGCGCGGGGTCACGACGATCCTGCGGGTCGACCAAGACGGCCGCCCCTGCCCGTGATCACGGCTGGCCGGCGGCCGCCGGATCGACCGACGTGTGGTCGTGGATCACCCGCCAGCTGCCGGCGCGCCGCTCCATGACCACCGTGAACACGCCGTGGCCAGCGTTGGGCGTCTGGGTCAACGTCCACCGGCCCAGCACCACCGCGCCGTCCGCGCCGACCGGCCGCACGTCGAGGAGCTCGAACGCGAGCTTCCCCATCGTCTGCGGATCCGAGCCGTACCTCGCGCGGTACCGGGCGAGCGTCTCGTCGAACCCGCGCCGGATCCCGCCGCCCGACGTGAACACGAGGTCGGGGGACCGCGCGTAGCCCGCCATGTACCCCTCGAGGTCGCCGCGGTTCCAGGCCTCCGCCTGCGCCGTGAGCACCCCAGCGACCGCGGCCCGCTCCTCGTCGGTGAACGTCGGCGGCGGGCGGATCGGCGTGCGCCACACCCGGGTGGCGCCGCCCCAGCTCGGGTCGAGCCCGGCGGGGGGCGGATCGCGGGCCACGAAGTACAGGTCCGGGCCGACCACCGCCCCGGTGGTGGGGTTGTGGATCGCGTCGTTGGTCTGCTCGAGCACCTCCACCCGGGTGGCGGCGGTCCCGGCCGGGTTCAGGTCCACCCGCACGACCCGCCACGGGCCGAGCCCGCGCTGGACGCCGACCAGCGACCCGTCCACCCAGTACATCCCGTCGAAGCCACGCAGGTCGATGCCGGCGGGGGTGACGAGCGGGGTGCGGACGAAGCGCTCGAGGTCGATCCGCGAGATCCGACCGTCCCCCGCCACGTAGATCGCGTCGGGGCCCACCGCGATGCCGTTCGAGCTGCGGAACGGGGGGTCGACGGGGAGCACGGACGGAGCCACGTCCCCGGGGCGCACCACGTACAGGTCGGTGCCGGTGAGGTACAGGCTGCCGTCGGGCCCGACCGCCACGTCGTTGAACCCGAACCCACTGCCGCCGGGCGGGCGCACGAACGACTCCCGCGGCTCGCCGGTCGACAGGTCGAGCCCGACGAGGGCGGTGGCGCCGGTGGCTGCGCCGGAGGTGTGCAGGTCGGTCGACGTGGCGGCGACCCACAGGCGCCCCCGGACCGGATCGACGGCCATGCCCACCGCCGAGACCTCCGCCCCCTCGACCGTCACCCTCGCGAACGGGGCCGCGACCCCGTCCCTGACCACGAACACGTCGCCGGTGCGCATCGAGCCGACGAAGAACCGCCCGGTGGCCGGGTCGTGGGCCATCCCCTCCGCGGCGAGGTCGGGCGCGTCGGTGACCGCGAACGCGGCCTCCGCGTGGCGGACCGGGGTCCACAACGCGGCGAGCTCGGTGAGGAGCGCCTGGAAGCCGGGGTCGCCGCGGAGGCTCTCGAGATCCGGGTCGCGGCCTGCGCCGAAGTCGACCCCGCGGTCGCGCAGGAGGCGGAGCTGCGCCATCGCCGCGTCGCGGTCGCCGACGCGCGCGTAGCCGCACGCGAGGTTGTAGCGCTCGCCGAGGTCGTCGGGGTCGGCGGCCACCAGCGCCGCCTGGTGGGTCACGAACGTCGGCCAGTCCTGGGCGGCGTACGCGCGGGCAGCGGCCGGGCGGTGGTCGGTCGGGGCGGCGGGGTCGGAGTGCGGGCAGCCCGCGAGGAGCAGGTACAGCGTGTACATCGCGCCCGTTATCCCCCGGCGCGCCGAGCGGCCGAGGCCCGCGGCGCACCGAACCCAGGTCGTCGCCCGTGCCCGAAGGGGGCCCGCTCGTTAGACTGACGTGTCAGTCTACTTGCGACGTGGGCGGGAACGGATGGACTACACCGGCGAGGCGCTGTCCTGGCGGCACTCCGGGGCGGTGCTCGAGGTCGAGCTCCACCGGGCCCCGCTGAACGAGATCGGCACCACCACGCTCGCCGAGCTCGAGCGGCTCGCGCGCCACGTGTCCGACGGGGCGGGCGGCGCGCGCGCGCTGGTGTGGCACTCGACCCGGCCCGGGTTCTGCGCCACCCACTGGCGGATCGAGGGCCAGGAGGCGTCACGGATCTCGCGCCGCTGCTGCAGCCAGCCGCCCACGCTGCGGTAGGGCTGGTCGTTGGTGCCGGCGTAGCCTATGCGCACCATGCGCTGGCGACCATCGGGTTCATTCACCAGCAGGCGGCCCGAGCCCTGGATCTGCAGATTGAGCGCGGCCACAGGGTCGGCCAGCCAGGCGATCTCGCGGCCCTTGAGCGCGGCCTGGGCCTCGGGCAGGGTGTCGATCTCCTGACGGCTGTACCAGGGTTTGCGCAGGTGCAATTGGGCCGGGGGCCGGTACAGGGG
>JBEBJC010000803.1:0-4236 GCA_040080105.1 Myxococcota bacterium | reverse complement strand
GCCCCGGCGCGCCCCGTCACCAGCTCAGGACCACAACCCACCATCGACATCGCCAGCAACATCGTCCTCATGGTCGACCTCCACCTGGCGTCGGTGCACGAGCCGCGCCAGCGAATCGAACAGCTTGCTCCGTGGGTGTCCGACCGACGTCCGTCGCCCGCGCTCCACAGTCGCGGAGGGTGTGCCGAGGAAGCCCAACGCCGAACCACGAGCACAGGAAGGGAGTTGCCCACCAGGTCCTGCGCGTCGGCCTGGCCGGCGGCGCTGCTCCACCGCCTGCTCGGGCTCGTGATCTCCTGCCACGGCTGCGCCAGACCCATCGCGACCTCCCACGCCCCTCCCTGGCGGGTCGGCGGGTCGGTCGATCACCGGCGAGCGTCAAACGTTCGGCTGTCCGTAGAGGCGGAGGCGCTCGGCGAAGTCGTAGGTCTTCAGGCTGGAGTCGAACTTCTTGTAGTCCTCTTCGGTCCGCGTGGCGTCCGAGCGCCCCACGACCTGCCCCCCGCGCCGGGCCTGGGGGTCGTAGACCATCTTCGGCAGGCCGTCGACGCCCTCCATCCGCATCACCCAGTGGTCGAGGTCCTTGCCGTTCTCGCCGCCGAGGTCGACCCCGGACAAGCTCATGCGGTTGTCGAGGAACAGCTTCTGCAGGTCCTTGTTGTTCTGGAGCAGGCCGTTGAGCGTCCCCCCGTTGACCCCGGCGAACTTCGGGTCCGCGAGCTGCTCCGCCGTCGCCTTCTCGACGTCGTGGCCCTCGGCCAGGTTCAGCCGCTTGTGCAGCCGGTCCTGCACGAAGTCCAAGTCCATGCGGGACAGCTGCTCGCCAGCGGCGATCCGCTTGCGGATGTCGGCGACGGCCGGGTCCGGCTTGGCGTCGCCGCTCAGGCCCTCGACCGCGTCGATCAGGGTGCCGAGCCCGCGCTCTCCGTCGGCGAGCATGGCCCCGCCCATCAACGCAGTGGGCCCGCACATCGCCCCGGCGGTGGCCCGGTCGCTGTTGGCGTTCTGGGTGAACGAGTTCAGGAAGTCGAGCCGCGCCTTCGGGTCCGACAGATCGACCTTGGCGGACATCTGCTCGTTCGTCAGCGCCTTCGGGTCGCCCTCGTACCGCTCCAGGAGCCGGAACGCGGCGTTCTTCTTCGCCATTTCCGCCGGGCACTCGGCGAGCGGAGACGCCCGCATCCCGATGTCGAACATCGGTTCGTCGGCCCAACCCGGGTCCTTGTGGGCGTCGAGCCCCTGCTGGAGGGCGGCGCCGTCGAGGGGAGCCGCGGCCGCCGGCCCGACCTGGCCCAGGATCGTGTCCTCCCACTGGATCGGCTGGGTCAGTGGCTGCTCCTGCAAGAGCTCCTGGAGCACGGAGTTGTCCATCCCGGTCTGCGGCGACCACTCGCTGTCGGGTTCCGACAGGGGGACCGGCGGCTCGAGGTCGGAGGACTTGGGCAGGTAGGCCTGGCTTGACATGGTGGCTCCGGTCCGGGTTCACCCAGTACACGGGGCGGCGGCCGGGGCGTTAACGCCCAACGGCAGGCACTGCTGGGAGTCGGACAGGTGGACCCACCGCAACTCACCGGGACCGGAGCAGCGCGGCCTCCACCACCCGGCGGGCCAGCTGGACCGGGACCGGCCACTCCGGAGCGGCGCGCAGGGCCTCCTCGGCTCGACCGCGATCGACCACCGTCGCCAGTAGCTCGGCGGCCGCCCGCGCTCCGGAGCCCGCCGCGCAGGCCGCGATCCCCGCAGCGACCGCCTCCGGATCCACCCGACCGGCCTCGGCCCGAACCGCCGCGAGGTGGGCCGCCGCTTGATCCTCGGCCCCGGCCTGCCCGACCACCGACCGGAGGGTCCGCTCGGCCGCCTCCAGCCGCCCCTGCAGGTGCAGCGCGATGCCGAGGTACATCCGCGCCTCCACCTCCTCGGGCGGGCTGCCCCCGAGCTCGACCCACCCGGTGACCACCCGCTCCCACCGCATGAGCGCGTCCTCGACCCGGCCTTCCAGGGTGGTCTGGACCGCGCTCAGGCTGTCGACGAGGAGCACCGCGCGCCGGTCTCCCACCCTCACCGCGCACGGCCGGGAATACTCGAGCCAGCCGCGCGCCCGCTCCAGGTGCCCGAGCCCCTGGGCGCACAGCGCGAGGTTCGAGGCCAAGGCCGCCTCGTTTCCCGGGTAGCCTATGGCGCGGGCCCGCTCCAACCCCGCCATGAACGGGATCTCGGCGTCGGCGTACCGCTCCTCCCGGATCGCCGCGATGCCCTCGGCGCACAGCGCCATCACCCGGGTCGGTCCGTCGGAGGTCCGCTCGTCGTGGAGCCGGAGCTGGGCCAGCAGCGCCTCCGCCTCCGCCGGCCGGGAGCCCTGCACCAGGTCCACCAGCAAGGCCAGCGCGCCCACCCGGGTCCGTCGGCCGGCCTCGGTGTCGTCGTCCCCGAGCGCCTCCAGGGCCCCGCGGCCGATGGCCTCCGCCTCCGCGCTCGCCCCCATCCGCGCGAGCTCGCGGGCGATGGCCAGCCCGGAGTAGGCCCGATGGAGCGCGGTCCCGGCCAGCTCGGCCGCCCGCCGGAAGTCGGCCAGGGCCGCCGGGCCGTCCCGCAGCCTCCGGTGGGCCTCGCCGCGGAACAGGACCGCGTTGAACTCGAGATCCCCGCGTCCGACGGACCGCGTCAGCTCCACCAGGGCGCTCGTGAGCCTCCGGTGCGCCTCCAGCACGCCGTGGGTCCAGACGGCGTCGCCGGGCTCGAGCTCGGCTCGCGTGGGGAGCCCCGCGAGCTTTCGCGCCGCGAGCCAGGCCAGGAACCGCTCGGTCGCGCGCAGCCCGCCGTCGAGCGACCCAGGCACCGCGCGGGCGCGGGTCCGCGCGCGGTGGTGGAGGACCCGGACCGAGCCCGGGGTGGAGTCGAGCGCGGCCGCGGTGTCCTCGACCGAGTAGTCGAGCATCTCGCGCAGCAGCAGCACCACCACCTCGCCGTCCGACAGCGAGCCCAGGGCGGGCAGGAGCTCGCTCGCGGTCAGCGGCAGGCGCTCCGCCTCGGTCTGGCCGAGATCCTCCAGGTCCTCGATCGGCTCCACCCGGCTCCGGTCGCGCACCGCGTCGATCGCCAGGTTCCGCGCCACCCGCGCCAGCCAGGGGCCGAGCGGCCGGCTGGGGTCGGGCTGGTGCTGGAGCGCCCGGAGGTAGGTCTCCTGGATCAGATCGTCGGCTTCCGGGCCGCGACCCACGACCCGCCCCACCACCGCCCGCAGCAGGGGCTCGAACCCGGTCAGCGCATCGTTCTCGGACCTCATGTCTGTCGGTTAACTCCGCTCCGTCCCGCTCGCCGACGCGCTCGCGACCGAGCTCGTCCCGAAGGTCGACCAGGTGGTGCGGACCCGCGCGGAGCCCGCCAGCCGGGCGGTCCCCGGGTCGTCGCTCGGCGGGGTGTTCGCGCTGCACGCGTTCCTCCGCCACCCGGACGTGTTCGGGAACGCGGCGGCGATTTCTGCGACGTTCGGGTGGCAGGACGACCTGGTTGCGACGGAGAGGAGCGACATGGCGAGCATGCGAGGCGTTGCAGGTGTCCGGTGCTGCTTCCCGATGTGGGTCTCCACGGGATGTCAGACCGTGGCGCCGCTCGGCGACGTGCCGATCGTCGGGGCAACCGCCGAGGAGGAGCAGGAGCTGCGCGCGGAGCTCCTCCGATTCGACGCGGCGGTGGGTGCGGAGCGCGTGGCGCTCCGACGGGTCGAGGTGGGTTCGCTGGACCGGGAACCCGAGGACGAATGGAGGGTGGCCGGCGTCTACCACCATTGGCAAAGGGTCGTGATCCTGGACGAGGGGCTGTCGAGCGGGTCGCTGGCCCCCGTCCTCCGCCACGAGCTGTGTCACGCGCTCGATCACCAGGAGCGGGACCTGTCGGCCGCGGTCCACGACCCGCTGTTCGACCTCGGCGGCTCGATCATCGACGCGACGTCCAAGGTGTCCGAACACGATGTCCGGCGCGAGGCGTTCGCGACGTTGTGTGAGCGAGGTCCGGAGTTCACCGACCTCGGCGTGGACGCTTGCGATCTCGACTCCGCGTCGTTCGCGAAGGTGGCCTCGTGGATGAACGACGAGGTGTGGTCCGGTTGGACCGGGTGGGCCGGACGCGCTCCGACCCCGCGCCCCAGCTTGCGCGCGACCCTGGGGACCGTCGCCTCGACGGCGCCCGCGGACTACGCGATCCTGACGCCGTTGGTGGTGGAGGGGGGGCCCGCCCTGC
>JBEBJC010000802.1:0-4238 GCA_040080105.1 Myxococcota bacterium | reverse complement strand
CCCACACGCGGTCACCGCGTCGCCCCACCCCGAGCGGGGGTGCCGGGAGCCGGTGTCCGGATCGATCGCGCCGACCACCAGCGCGCCTGCAGCCCCGACCGGGGTCCCGTCGAGCGACTGCCCGCCGTTGCCCGCGGCCTCGACCGTGAGCACCCCGGCGAGCCGAGCGAGCGCGATCACGTCCCGCACGACCGGATCGACCTCGGCGGGGGCGGCCCCGCCGTGGGAGCGCCCCTGGACCTCGAGCAACAACACGTCGCCGGGCTCGAGGCTCGCAGCGGCGACGGTGATCGCCGCCGCCACCTCGTACCGACCGTCGGCGGCCCACGGGCTCGCGAACCGCGCCCGCGCCCGCGGGGCGATCCCGCGCGCGCGCTCGTTCTGGCCGACGATCACCCCGAACACCGCGGTCCCGTGCCACCACCAGCCGCGCGACACCCCACAGCTGACCTCGATCGGCGGGAGCGCCTCGTGCTCGGCGAACCCCCACTCGAGGTCGACGAACGCCACGCCCGACCCATCGGCCGGTGGGACGCCGGGCGGGACGCCGGGGCGGCTGGACAGGGCCGGGGCCGGCGACGGGGCGAACGACGGCGGAGGGAGCGGCGGCGCCTCCAGCGACACCCGGTCCGACCCGCACCACGCCGCCAGCGCCCGGACGATCGGCTCGGGGTCGGCACCAGCGGGGATCGGCGCCGCGTATGCCGACGCCACCGACGCGACCAGGTGCCGCACCGACCCGCCGCCCACGGACTCGGCCCGGCGCGCGAGTCGCGCCAGCGCCCGGTCCGGGACCACCCGCCGCAGCGCGACCGGGGGAGATCGGACACAGCGGCCCGCGCGAACCACCGCCCGGGTGCCGAGGGGTTCCCCCGGTTCGCGCTTGCACATCGGTCGGACCCCCTGGCAACCTCGCCATCTTACCCTGCACCTCCCACCCCCCCTGTCGCACGATCGTGGGACTGCCCGCGGCCCCGCCCGTACAGCACGATGGCGCAGACCTGGCAGGAGGTGCGGGGTGGACGGAGGTGAAGACGGGATGCGGTCGGGCGCGCGCCTGACGCGCGAGGACCTCCAGGTCGCGATCGACACCCTCGCGCGCGCCGGCGGGCAGGTGGTCGCGGTGTCGGACACCGACGCGGGGTGCGCCGTCACCGCGCGGATGCCGTGGCCTCCCCACCCGAACGTGCTCGAGGCGCTGAACCTCGTCGGCCACGGGTGGGTGCTCGACTGGGTCCCGTACGGTGTGCCCACGGTGGACCACGTGCACGTGCGCCTGCGCGACCGCGCCGACGTGTTGCGGACCTGACCATGAGCGGCGCCCCGGCCACGCTGCAGCTCCACCCCGCCCGGCGGTGCGACCTGGCCTGTGGGCACTGTTACGCGCGGTCCGGGCCGCTCGAGCCCGACGAGGTACCGCTGGGCGCGCTCGAGACCACGGTCGAGGACGCGGTGGCCGGGGGGTGGACCGCGGTCGAGGTGTCGGGCGGCGAGCCGCTGCTGTGGCGCGGGCTCGAGCGGCTGCTGCAGCGGGCGCGCGCGGCCGGCGCCACCACCTCGATCACCACCAACGGCACCCGCCTCCCCCGGGTGCTCGACCTGGCCCCCCACCTCGACCGCGTGGTGGTCTCGATCGACGGGATCGGCGTCCGCCACGACCGGATGCGCGGCAAGCGGGGCGCGTTCGACGACCTGGTGCGCGACCTGCCGGTGTTGCGTGGGATCCCGTTCGAGGTGCGGTTCACCTTGACCCGGGACAACGGGCACGAGCTGGCGGACGTGGTCGCGCTCGCGGCGGCGCACGGCGCGCGGGCGGTGCAGGTCGCGCCGCTGGCCGACGTGGGGAGGGTCGCCGCCGACGGCCTCGTCCCGACCGACGAGGACACCGCCCGAGCGTGGTACGAGGCGATCCGGCGCCGGTGGACCGGGGCGGACGGCCCCCGGGTCGAGCTCGACGGGATGAACCTCGCCCACCTGTCCGACCCGGGCGCGTCGCTGTCGGACTGGCTGTCGCCGCTGGTGGTGGAGGCCGACGGGACGGTGGTCCCGTTCCAGCACGGGTTCCCGCGGCGGTGGCGGGTGGGGTCGGTCCACGACGCGCGGCTGTCGGAGCTGCTGGCCCGGTGGCCACACGCCCCTGCGCTGCGCGCGCTGTGCCGCGCCGCCGTCGGTCACCTGCGCGCGACCGTGGACCTGCCGTTCGTCGACGGGCTTCAGCGGCTGGTGGAAGCCGCCGGGCGGGCGTCACTCTCGAGCGCCGCGTAGGCGTGCACCATCGCCGCCCGGGTGTCGACGCCGAGCTTGGCGAACACCCGGCGCAGGTGGGTCGACACCGTGTGCTCGGAGATGCCGAGGTCGCCGGCGATCTGCTTGTTCACCCGCCCCACCCGCACCAGCTCCACGATCTCGCGCTCGCGGCTGGTCAGCGGCGCCGACGGAGCGGCGATCGGCTCGATCGGGACCAACCGGTAGCTGCGGCCCTCGATCACGACGATGGAGTGGTTGTACATGCGGGTCCCTCCCCTCCTCAGGGGAACGACCTGGTTTGTCCCCACACGCCGCGGACGGTCGCGGCGGGCGGCTTCGCGGAAATCTGGACCTCGTGGTCAATGGGGCCTCGACTCGCCCTCGGACCCGCAGTACCCTCGGGCTCGGGAGGGAACCCGTGTTCATCGGAGCGTTGTACCCGTTGGCCGCCGGCGCGGCGCCGACCCTGATCCCGGCCACAGGGCCGCGAACGGTCAAGATCGAGGCGACCTCGGCCGACCCGCAGTCCCACCCCTGGGGGTCGGACTGGAAGCCCACCGCGCTCGAGCAGTGGACCGCGGTGCTGGCGTGCGAGCGGGAAGGCAGGGTCGAACGCTGCCGATTCGTCGACGGGGTGTGGTGGAGCGTGGTGGTCGCGGGCACGTCGGAGCTCCGATCGATCCACCTGCCGGCCCCGGGCGCGCTCGAGCTCCAGTGGAGCCCGCGGGGGCGCCTGGCCACGTGGGACGTGGTGGGGGATCGGAGCGCGTTCTGGACCGCGGCGAGCAACGGGATGCTCGAGCACGTGTTCCGCGAGCCGGGGTTCGTGTTCAAGCCCGACGCGCAGCGGGAGATCGGCCAGCGCATCGAGCAGGGGCTGGTCCGCGGGCTCACCTCGGGGCTCGAGTGGGAGCTGCCGAAGGCGGGGGCCACCGAAGGCGGGTGGCGACCGTCACAGACCCCGGCGGTGGCGCGGCGGTGGAGCCAGAGCACCGCGTCCGACGACTTGCGGTTCTCGGTCACCGGTGAGGCGGACGGTCAGGTGGAGCTGTCGCTCGCCGGCGTCGCGTCGGAGCGCGCGGCGGAGGACTCGCTGGCCGACCTCGCGGTGCAGACCACGGTGGCGGGCGACGCCACGTTCGACCCCCAGGTGGGCATCGTGCGGGCGCGGATCGAGACCCACACCGTGGCCACCGACCAGGCGCCGCTGGCCGGCCACGGGCGGTCGGTGGTGGTGGTGACTCGGTGGGCGGAGGGCGAGCCGACCACGCCGGGCGAGATCCCGGCGTTCACCCTCCCCTGACCGACTACTCCGCGCCGGGGGTCAACCGCTGGGCGAACGTGAGCAACATCCGGGCCGTCCTGTCGTCGACCACGCGCATCAGCTCGGCCTTCGCTGCGTCGAGCCCGCGGCTGCACGCGGCGCCGTGGGCCGCGACCAGGGCGGCGAGGAACTCGGGCAACGTGCACGCAAGCGGGTCGAAGCTGTGCGGGTCCTCACACAGCAGGCCCATCCGCCCGTCGGGGTGGACGATGACGTAGAACCCACTGCCGTTGACCAGGTCCACCGCGGCCATCACGAAGTCGGTCGCGGCCTCGTCGCGAGGGAACCAGGTTCTCGACACCTCTTCCCGCTCGTCGCCGTACAGGTCGGGCACCGAGCACAGGTCGCCCGCGGACAACACGCACAACTTCGGGACGGACCAGCCCTCGACGAGCTCGTGGTACGCGAGGAGCTCGGCGCGGAGCTCGGACGGGAACCCATCGAGCGACGGCGCCTCGGTTCGGCCCGAGCGCGGGGTGAGCGGCTGGCCGGTCACCCGTTCGATGTCGGCGCGGAACCGACCAGACCCGACGTACGCGGAGCTCTCCATTCGTCACCTCCGCCGCACCCGTAGCGCAGGCGCTCGGGGGTGCGGCGGAGGGTTCACACCCTGTCACAGATCGCGGCCACGCAGCCAGGTCGCCGCGAGCTGCCCGCCCTGTGGCCG
>JBEBJC010000801.1:0-4241 GCA_040080105.1 Myxococcota bacterium | reverse complement strand
CGCTCGCGGGGGTCGGGCACCCCTCGATCGCGGCGAGGTTCCGCTCCAGCGCCGACACCGTAGGGTTGCCGGACCGGCTGTAGCTGTACCCGAGGGTCTGCCCGATCGATGGCCGGGCGTAGGTGCCGGACTGTACGATCGGGGGCAGGATCGCCCCGGTGGTGGGATCGGGGGACAGCCCCCCGTGGATCACGGTGGTGAACACTCCGGACATCGTCGACTCCGCTGGGCGAGCGTGGAGCCCCCCGGGCGGGCGCGGCGAGCCGCACCACCCCCGCGACGGGAGGAGCTGGCCAGCGCGCGGACGCACGCCGGACCGAGGAACACGGAGCTCCGCGAGTCGGAGTCCGACGGTTCAGCCCGGACGGCGGACGGTGACGGGGTCTGCGGCTACGGCTCGGACCCCGACGCGGCCACGCCCCCCGGGCGCGGCATCGACATTCGTGCGGGTCGGCAGCTCGACATGGGTTGGGGGTAGCGGGTCGGTCGTCCGCCGTCCAGTCGGCCGATCGTCAAGACAGACTCACCGCGCGGCGGAAGCCGATCACCGCGGGGTCGCTCAGTTCCCGTCCCGGGTGCGCCAGGTCTGCACCACCGTGACGAACAGCAGACCGAACAGGATCACCGACAGGATCAGCACCAACACCGGGTACGGCAGCCCCATGTCGTCGACCGCGCTCGTCGACTTGAACCCGAGGTTGTACAGGACCCCCGACAGCGGCTTGGCGACCCGCTCCTGCTGCCCACCGACCAGCGGCTCGGTCAGCCGGGCGCCGGACTTGATGGTCGCCTCGAACGAGTACCGCACGATCATCAGGTACGACAGGCCCTTCGCGAGCCAGCCCATCTCCTTGACCTTCACGATCAGCCCTGAGAACGTGATCTGGGGGATCAGCACCACCGGCAGCAGCCCGACCGCGCCCTCCGAGCTCGCCATCGTCGCGGAGATGGCGAGCCCCAACGCCATGCCGATCCACCCGGTGAGCGACGAGGTGAAGCACAGCTGGCACCAGCTGAACCCGTACTCGCCGTACAGGGGCAGCAGCACGAACGACATCGTGCACAAGACCACGCACTGGATCGCGACCAGCCCCCCGAGCACCGTGACCTTCGACGCCACGTACGGCAGCGTGCGCAGCCCCACCCGGGCCTCGCGCCGCCAGATCGACCGGTCGGCGATGAGCTCGCGCACCGACGCGCTCGCACCGAACCACAGCGACGACAGCGCCAGCATGAACATCGCGGGCGGGTCGGGCGCGGGGAACACCGCCCACATGAACAGGCCGAGGATCGGCGCCTGGCTCAGCAGCACCACCAGCCCCGCCCAGTCCCGCCGCTTGGTGCGGAAGTACCGGCTCGTCAGCGTGAGGTACTGGCGCAGGCTCGACCGGCGGGCGCGCCCCCGCGGTCCCGGGCCGCGCGGCTTGAGGTGGTCGAGCCCGAGCAGGTGCTCGCGGGTCCGCACGAACTTCCGGTGCGCCGGGCCCTCCCGGTACGCGCGCGCCCACGCCTCCGGTGCCTGGTCCGGCAGGCGGGCGAAGATCTCGTCCGCCGACCGGGTGCCGAACCACTTCGCCGCCTCCGCGGGCGGGCCGAACCACGCGAGGCGCCCGCCGGGCGCCAACACCATCAGGTGGTCGACCATCGACAGGATCGACGGCGTCACGTCGTGGGTGACCAGGAACACGATCCGCCCGTCGTCGGCGAGCTGGCGGATCAGCGACACGATCCCCTGGGACGTCTGCGGGTCGAGGCCGCTCGTGGGCTCGTCGAGGAACAACACGCGGGTGGTGCGGGTCAGCAGCTCCTGCCCGAGGTTCACCCGCTTGCGCTGGCCGCCCGAGATCCCGCGGCGCACCGCGTCGCCGATCCGGGACCGGCGGATCCGCTCGATGTCGAGCTCGCTCAGCACCCGGGCCACCTCGGCCCGGACCGCGGTCCGGGCGGTGCCGGACGGGAACCGCAGCCGCGCCGAGTACCACAGGCTCTCCTCGACGGTGAGCTCGGTGTGCACCACGTCGTCCTGCGGGACGATCCCCACCACCGAATTGTCCGCCGCGAGCAGCCGATGGAACGGCAGCCCGTCGAAGATCACCTGGCCCGAGTCCGCGGGGGCTATGCCGGCGATCGCGTGCAGCAGCGTGGTCTTGCCCGAGCCCGACGGGCCCACCACCGCCACGACCTCGCCCGAGAACACGGTGAAGCTCACGTCGTCGAGCAGCGAAACGCGGCCGAACTTCCGCTTCAGCGAGCGCACCGACAGGGCGGAGAACGTGCGGGTGCCGAAGATCTGCAGCGCGCTGCCGTCCTGCGACAGCACCATCGTGGACGATCCGACCTTCAGCTCGTCGCCCGGCTGGAACGGCGCGCTCGCGATCGGGTGGCCGTTGACCAGCGTGGGCCGGCCCGAGCGCAGGTCGATCACCCGCCACCCCTCCGCGGTCCGGACCAGCTCGACGTGGCGGTTCGCGAGCTGCGGGTCGGGGAGGGGGATCTCGTTGTGGGTGGCGAGGCCGATCACGTACCGGTCCCGCTCGAGCTCGATCGTGAGATCGCCCTTCAGGTGGCGCGCGTCGTACCTGCGGAACAGCGCCCCGACGAGCATCCGGTCCACGCCGAGCTGCTCGGCCGCCCCGGTCAGCCGCCCGATCTCGTCCCGGCTGATCCGACCGTCGACGGCGCACACCTGGAACAGCGCGTCGAGCAGGAGCAGCGCCTCCTCGGTGCCGTACCGGGCCGCGAACCCGGCCAGGTCGATCTCTTCGGCGACCGCTGCGCGCAACGCCTCGGCCTCGGCGGTGCCGAACCGGGCGCCGAACGCGCGAAGCTCGTCGTCGCCGATCGCCACCCGGTTCTCGGGCGCGAGCACGAGCTCGAGCAACGCCCAGATCTCGAGGTCCTGCAGGGTGGTGCGCGTCCGGATCGCCGCCGCCATCGCGGCGCGGGCCGAGCCCGACAGGTCGGACTCGGTGAGGATGCGCGCGAGCAGCCGCCCGAACTCGACCGCGAACGTGATCGACTCGTCGTGGTCGGCCTCCCCCCGGGGGATGCCGACCATCTCACGGAACCGCTCTTCGAGCTGGCCGGTGAGCATCCTGCCCTACCGGTACACCACCGCCATCGCGACCCCGCCGATCGCCTCGGCGGTCTTGCCCTTTCGGTTGTACAACACGATGTAGTACGTGCCGGTGGCCGGCGGCCGGAACGACACCGTCGGCTCTCGGTCTTCGGTGCCCGGCGCGACCACGGCGTCGCGCGAGATCACGTTGCCCTGGGTGTCGTACAGCAACAGGTCGAGGTTCACCACGTTCTCGTCGGTGCACGCCTGGACCTGGTACTCGTTGCCCTCGTACAGGGTGACCAGGTAGTTCCGCGTCTTCCCGTCGGGGATCGACGCAGAGGTCATCGTGCGCACGCCCCACCCCTGGGCGTACCCGTCCCACACCTTGTTGCGCAGGCAGGTCTCCGCATCTTTCTCGTCGGCGAGCGCGGGCAGCGCCATCCACAGGGCGGCGATCATCACAGCAGCCCCAGCACGTCGTCGGTGACCTTGCCGATCGTCTCGAGGTCGGCCGCGACCAGCGGCTCGGGCTTGGTCGAGATCGTCTTCAGCGTGACCAGCGCCTCCTCGAGCTTCTTCGTGACCGCCTCGGGCGCCTTGGTCGAGCCCTCGGTCTTCACGTACTTCGCGAAGTAGTCCACCACGCTCGGCGCCTTGAGCAACTTGTCGGCGGCGCTCTTGTTCTCGGAGCTGCTCAACGCCTTCGACACGAGGTTCGCGCCTTCGAGCCAGCTGCCGGCCTCGATCAACGGCACCACGCGGTCCTGGCCGTTGAACTCGAGCTCGGGGATCACCGCGCCCGACAGCTCGTCGAACTCCTTGAGCAGGTCGTCGCGGTTCACCGCGCCCGACTTGATCCGATCGCGGAAGTCCTGCAGGGTCGCCTCGATGTCGGCGCCGCCGCCGAGCTGCTGCATCCCCTTCGACACGAGCTCGAGCCGCGCGACGAGCTCCTCGTCCTTCGCGGTCTTGGTGGTGAGCAGCAGGTCGGCGAGCACGACCCCGGTGCGCACGGCGGCGCGGTCGATGCTCCCGGACTCGTCGGCGGTCTCGAAGTCGTGCTTCGGGATCAGCGTGGCGAGCTGGGTCTGGATGCCCGAGGTGTCGAGCACCTTCTGCGTCTCCATCGGGGACGGCACGAGCGCGATCTTCTCGTTGTTCGCGTCGAGCGACGCGGAGG
>JBEBJC010000800.1:0-4244 GCA_040080105.1 Myxococcota bacterium | reverse complement strand
CACGGCGTGCGGCGACGGGATCGCGTGCGCGCGGATCCCCGACGTGGGGAGCCCGGAGGCGTTCGCGCCGTGGGACTGGCCGCCCCCGGGGGAGGACCGGCCCGAGTGGATCGCGGTGGCGGCGGCGCTGCTCGCGGCGAGCCCGCACAACACCCAGCCGTGGCGGTTCGTGGTGTCGCCGGCGCAGGTCCAGCTGTGGCGCGACCCGGACCGGTCGGTGGGGGCGCTCGACGGCCTGGCGCGCGAGGCCCACCTCGGGCTCGGGTGCGCGGTGGAGAACCTCGTGCGCGCCGCGGGCGCCCACGGGCGGGCCGCCGAGGTGTCGTGGCTGCCGGACCCGTCCGCGCCCGACCATGTGGCGAACGTCGCGCTCACCCCGGCCGACCCGGTGTCCGACCCACTGGCGGACGCGATCCCGTGCCGGCACACCGATCGCGACAGCTACTCGGACGACCCGATCCCGGGCCTCGCCGCCGACCTGGCCGAGCTGGCCTCCGGGAGCGACGACGTACACCTCACCGTGATCGAAGACGAGGCGCGGCGGAGCGCGTTCGCGGTGGGCACGCTGTCGGCCACCGAGTCGATCGTCGCCGACGCGGAGATGTGGTCCGACTCGCACGAGTGGTACCGCGCGACCGGGGAGGAGGTCGACCGGCACCGAGACGGGCTCACGCTCGCTGCCACCGGGCTCGGGTGGCTGACCCGCGCGTTCGGCAACGCGAGCCCGAACGTGTCGGCCGAGAGCGCGGGCGAATACTGGATCCGCGGCACCGAGGCGCGCCAGCTGTCGGGCGGCGCCTACGTGCTGCTCGGCACCACCGCCCGCGACGACCGGGCACAGCAGCTCGCGTGTGGGCGGGTGTTCCAGCGCCTCGCGCTGTGGGCGACGGCCCAAGGGCTGTCGGTTCAGCCGCTGAACCAGATGCCCGAGCAGCAGGACCGCGATCAGGGCCTGGGCCGCGGGGTCACCTGGCGCGACCGCCTCGCCGCGCTGGTCGATCCCCCGGCGGAACAGGGGGTGCAGATGGCGCTGCGGATCGGTTGGCCGCGCGGGTCCGCGCCGTTCGCGAGCCCGCGCCGCCCGGTGGCGTGGGTCACGTGAGCGGGCGCGACCGCAAGGGCGTGGAGCAGCGCCTGATCGACGCGGTGGGGGCGCAGATCGCCGACCACGGCCTCGGGGCGCTCGGCGTCAACGCGGTGGCGGCGCGGGCAGGGGTCGACAAGGTGCTGATCTACCGGTACTTCGGCGGGCTCGACGGGCTGGTCGAGCGGTGGGCGGCGTCGCCGGGGTTCTGGCCGTCGGTCGACGAGGTGCTGCAGGGGGTCCCGCTCGACGGCCCCCCGGGGCGGGCCGCCCGGGTGTTCCTCGCCCGGTACCGGCAGGCGCTCGCGGCTCGCCCGGCCACCCTCGCCCTGCTCGCGTGGGAGTGCGCCGGCGATCACCCGAGCCTGCGCGCGCTCGAGGCGGCGCGCGAGCGGTGGGCGCTCGAGCTGCGGGACCGGGTCGCGCTCCCGCCCGAGGCGTGGGCGCTGGCCACCCTGCTCGGCGCCGGGGTGCAGTACCTCGCGCTCCGCTCGCCCCGGGTCACCACCTACAGCGGGCTGTCGCTCGATGAGCCGGGGTGGGAGGCGCTGCTCGACGTGGTGGAGCGCGCGATCGACCGCGCGAGCGCCTGACGCGCGCAGATCGCGCGGGCCCGCACCGCGTCGGCGACCATCGCGTCGATCGGCGGGTGGCGGGTGTCCCACTCGATCACCGTCGGCAGCGGGCCGAGCCGGTCGACCGCCCGGGCGTACAACCCCCACACGTGGTCGTCGACCGGGCGATCGTGGGTGTCGTACCACCGGGTCGGCGTGCGGCGGTGGCCGGCGAGGTGCAGCTCGCGCACCGCGCTCGCCGGGTACGCGTCGAGCGCGGCGACCGGGTCGAGCCCCAGATCGTGCGCAGTGACCGCGACGTTGTTCACGTCGAGCAGCATGCCGCACCCGGTGCGCGCGGCGAGCTCGGCGAAGAACTCGCCCTCGGTCAGCTCGTCGTGGGGGTAGGCGAACAGTCGCGCCGGGTTCTCCAGGCACAGGGGCTGGCCGATCCGGTCCTGGACCCGCTCGACCCGCTCGGCCACGTGCCGGAGCGCCTCCTCGGTCATCGGCAGCGGCAGCAGGTCGTACGCGTGCTCGCCACCGAACGTGCTCCACGCCAGGTGGTCGGACACGATCTCCGGGCGGACCCGCTCGACCAGCCACCGCAGCGCCTCGACGTACGCCCACGACAAGGGGTCGGTCGAGCCGATCGACAGGGACAGGCCGTGCAGGCTGACCGGACCTCGGTCGCGCGCTTCGTCGATCACCCCGAGCGGCAGCGCCAGCGGGCCCAAGAAGTCCTCGGTCACGAACTCGAACCGGTCCACGTCCACCGCGGACAGCCTCCCGGCGAGCTCCACCTTCCAGCTGATCCCGGCGCTCACCGGTCCCCGCCCACCGCGGCGTGCAGGATCGGGTCCTCGGGCACGAACCGCACGGCGAACGCCGCGAACGCGCCGCCGATGTCGCCGAACACCGGCGACCGCAGCGGCGTCCGGCGGAGGAAATCGGCGACCAACCCAGCGAACTGGCGACGACCCAGGTGCGCCTCGGCCTCGGGATACCGGTCGGCGAGCCCGCGCCGGATCCGCTCGAACCAGTCACCTCGGTAGTCGGCGAGCGCCTCCACCACCGCAGGGTCGAGCGGCGGCGGGTCGGCGGCGCCGGTGACGTGGGCCCACACCGCGGCCTGGGTCGCGCGCAGGTTCACTGGGCCGGCCGCTTCAGCGAGCGGAGCAGCGCGAGCATCGCCGGGGTGGCGCGCAGCGACGCGTCCGCTCCGAGCTCGGGCCCGCCCTTGTCCACGAGGCTTCCGTGCTCGTAGTTCAGCGATAGCAGCAGCTCGTTCACCGCGAACGCGAACTGCGGCGGCACCGACCCGTCCTGGTACAGCTTCGGATCGGTGGGCACCGGGACCCGCAGGCCGCGGTCCCGGTTGTGAGACCAGCGGTCGATCGCGAAGGCCACCGCGGTGTCGTCGAACAGCTCGGCCATCTCGACCAGGTCGGCCGGGCTCATCCCGTTCGCGACCTTGGCGAGATCGATCGGACCGAGGTCGTACAGGTCGACCGGGCCGTCGCCGACCATCGTGCCGCCGATCGCCAGGTCCTCGGCCCCACGCAGGAACACCGACGACTCGAACACGTAGTCCGCGCCGGGGGTCATGCCGGAGCAGCAGTTCCCGCCGTGTTGCTTCAGCGCGCGCTCCCCGGGGCGCGGCTGGAACACCCCGGTGGGGTCGGAGCCGCCGAAGCCGCGCGCGTGGGCCTCTTCGCCGGTGAGCTGGTGGCGGGCGAGCAGCTGTTGGAGCTGTTCGGCGGCGGCCGCGTTCGAGGCGCCACCGGACTGCGGCGCCTCCCCGACGCCGGGGGCCTGGGGGGTCTCGGACGGAACCGCGCGACGCTGGCTCGGCAAGGGGCACCTCGTGCGGCCGGCACCGTACCCCTCCACCTCGTCGCCGGACATGGGCTCGATGGCCTATCCGACGAACCCGACCTTGCGGTGGGTCCCGTCGCAGAACGGCTTGGTGCCGGACTGGCCACATCGACACAACGCGAACTTCGCTCCGCGATCGACGGTCCGGCCGGAGCCGGCGATCACCTCGACCGGCCCGGCGAGCAGCAGCGGCCCGTCCGGCGCGACGGTGATCTCCACCCCCGCGCCCGGCGGCCACTCCCCCGGGGTGCGGGTGGCGCACTCGCCGGTCGCCACGAACCCGTCGACGTGGCTGTGATCGCAGTACGGCTTGTTGTTCGACTTCCCACACCGACACAGGGTGGCCCGCAGCTCGGTCGCCCCGTTGAGGGTGAACGCGCCGCGCAGCACGTACGGCCCGTTCTCCTGGACCTGCACCGTGGCCCGGGTCGACGGGGCCTCCGGCGCCGTGCCGTCGACGCGCTCGGCCCGGATCGCGCCGGACGGGCAGCGGGAGGCGAGCGCGAGCACAGCATCGGCCGGGGCTCCGTCCGGGTCGATCCACGGCCCCTGCACGTTCGGGCGGAACACCTCGGGCAGCGCCAACACGCAGTTGCGCGAGTGGATGCACCGCGCCCCCTCGAACGTCACCCGCACGGCCTTCCCTTCGTACGTCTCGCTCATCGACCCTCCGTCCCCGCCCGATACCCCCGCGCCGGCCGTCCCGCCCAGGGATAGCAGCCCCCGCG
>JBEBJC010000799.1:0-4252 GCA_040080105.1 Myxococcota bacterium | reverse complement strand
GCGTGGTGTTGGCCATCTGGGTGTGGGTCACCCCCCCGAAGGAGCTGACTCTCGACGACCTGCCGCAGCGGTACGTGAAGCTGGTGCCGGTCGAGCCGGAGGCGATCGTCGAGCCGGTGCCCACCGACGTCGGCACCGAGCCGGAGAAGGAGGCAGAGACCAAGGCCCAGGAGGCGATGAAGGGCGCGAAGTCGGACTCCGATCGCGCCAAGGCGGAGTCCGACCGGAAGAAGGAGCTCATCGCCGGCTCCACGCTGCTGCTGAAGTTCGTCGGTACCCGGGGTGAGTCGCGCGGCGGGGTCGCCGAAGACCTGTGGGGCGACGACGAGGGGCTCGGCAACGTCGACCAGGCGCTCACGTCGGCAGGCGGCGCGACCGGCGACGCGGCGTCTGCCACCCGCACCGGGAACGCGGGCGGCAACGCGGCGGCGACCGGCGGCGAGATCAACCAGATCGGCGGCGGCCAAGGTGGCGACGTGGCCGGTCCCCGGGTGGTGGTGAAGCCGAAGATCACCACCGGCGCAGGCTCGATCGACACCGTCGCGGGCGACGACAACCAGGTCAAGGCCACGGTCACGCGGTACCAGGGCCAGCTGATGTACTGCTACGAGAAGGTGCTGAAGGTCGACACCAGCCTGCAGGGGCGGATCGAGGTGTCGTGGTCGGTGGCCGGCGGTGCGGTCACCGGGATGCCGGTGATCATCAGCAACTCCACCGGCGACGCCGAGCTCGCGGACTGCGTGGTGAAGAAGATCCGGCGGTGGGTGTTCCCGCCGGACGTGGAAGGCGACATGTCGTACCCGTTCGTGTTCCAGCCGAAGTAGTTTCGGTCTTCGGACTCCGTCCCCTCACCCCAACCCTCTCCCCAGAGGGGAGAGGGGGCCGGTTAGAGCCGGTGCGAAGCATGTTTTGTCGGTCCCCCCAACCCTCTCCCCAGAGGGGAGAGGGGGCCGGTTAGAGCCGGTGCGAAGCATGTTTTCTCCCTCTCCCCCCGCATCGGGGGAGAGGGTCGGGGTGAGGGGTCCTGCGGATTTCCCGAGGCGCCCGCGAGGAGCTTGCCCCCCAGGTGGGACAGTGTCGGGTCCTCGGACTCCGTCCTGCGGAGCTCGTGGTGGCCCGGTTCTGGCGTGTGCCGGGTTCCGCGGTTTCCGCGGTGTTTCGCCCGGCCGAGAGCGGTTGACACCTCGGTGCAGGGCAAGTAACGATAGGTCATGCGGAACACGCACCTCGGTATCGGAATCGCTCTGCTGTCGGCCCTGTGGGTCGGCACCGGCTACGCACAAGATTCGACGGGCCTCACGGGCGTCACGTCGGACCTCGAGCGCACCGCAACCACGTCTCCACAGGAGAAGATCGCGTACGCGCAGTCTTCGAACCAGGAGATCCGCGACGCGGAGAAGCAGATCGCTCGCCTGCTCGACGCCGCCCGAAAGGACGGTGACGCGGAGTCGATCGAGTGCTTGATGAACCGCCTCACCTCGGTGCGCGCGCTCCAGTCCGTGAGCGAGTCCTCCGAGCAGGCGATGAAGGACGCGCTTGCGGCCGGCCTCGAAGAGAAGGCGAACCACGAGTTCCGCAAGATCGCGGTCGCGGTGAGCAAGACCCGGATGTTGCTCGCCGAGTCGCAGCGGTGCGCCTCGGATCAGACGGTCGAGTCCGGCACCACGCTGGTCGATTGGGAGTCGGCGCTCGCCGACGAGGGGGACCTCCCGAACGACGTGGTCGACGATTGGGACATCGGCCTCGACCCGCCGCAGCGCAGCCCTTGGCTGTAGCTCAGACCCCCCCTCCCCACGTTCCTGGGCTCCGAAACATGTCGTCGCTTCCTCTTCGGCCGCCGACCGGGCGAGTTCCGCTCGCCGTGTCGGGCCTCGCGGCTGCCCTGACGCTCTCCGCCCCCGCGCTCGCCGAGCCCGGCGATCACATCCGGGCGGGTGAGGTCGAGATCGCTCCGGACATCGACGTGGGCGCCGAGTACCGCACGAACGTGTTCCGTGAGGAGGTCGACCCGATCCCCGCGGCGAACATGCGGTTCGCGCCCGGCGTGCTCGTGTCCGCAGGTGGGGAAGACCACGACTTCCGCGCCTCGGGCGAGTGGGTGCTGCGGAAGTACTTCTTCGTCGGCCAGAACGACACGTTCATCGAGGAGTCCGACCAGGTCGGGAACCTCGACCGCCTGGACGAGTTCTCGATCGCCGCAGGCGCCGACACCTTCAAGCGGTCGGTGGTCGGCTTCCGCCTCGCCGACGACATGGAGCTGCGCAACTTCACCGCCGACTGCGAGTTCTGCGACACGCCCTACCTGTCGCAGTTCCGCAACTCGCTGGGCGCGGGCGTCCGGATCAACCCGGGCGCGGCGCTCCAAGTGGTGCCGGGCGCACGGTGGACGTTCGACTCGTTCCGGATCCCGGCGACCGACGGCAGCGATCGCGGCTTCAACAATCGGAACACCTACGGTCCGATGGTCGAGGCCAAGTGGTCGTTCCTGCCCCGCACCGCGGTGGTCGCGAACGCCGAGTGGATGGTGAACTCGTGGCAGTTCAACGTCCTCGAGGACGCCGCGCTGCCGAACTCGAACCAGATCAAGGGCGTGGTCGGCATCGACGGCCGGTTCACCGAGAAGGTGTTGGCGCAGGTCATGCTGGGCTACGGCGTGGGCACGTTCAACGAGGACACGGTGGTCGGCAACACCGCCGCGGCGGTCGACGCGACCGGCCTCGACGGCCTGATCCTCCGCACCCAGCTGCGGTACCTGCTCACCCCGAGTGAGGAGAACCGCGCGGGCTCGTCGGTCACCGCCGGCTACGTGCGGGACTTCCGCCCCTCGTTCTTCACGAACTACCTGCAGCTCAACCAGGTGTTCGCCGACCTGCACGCTCGCCTGGGTCCGGTGGAGCCGAGCCTCCGCTACGACCTGCGGTTCGAGAACTACAACGGGCTCGTCGATCGCAGCGACACGGTGAACAAGTTCACCGGTGACGTGCGGGTGCCCGCGTCCGACTGGGCCTCGTTCACCGCCGGCGGCTGGTGGCAGCAACGGGCGTCCACCGACTTCCCGGTCGAGTACGACGACTTCAACCTGCACGCGCTCGCGACCTTCGTCTACTAGGCGAGACCGCAGTCCTCGAGCCGGTCAGAGCTCCCCCCAGCAGGGGAGGGGAGCCCTGCTTCCGCTCGCGCGACCGTCCCGGCCGAGTCGAGCTCGCCGGACACCTGCCCTGCGCTCCCCGCCGAAGTGGCGGTCGCGACTGCGTTCGGCGCGGATGAAACCGCTGCGTCATTGCGCGGCGCCCCAGTTCACGTTCTACTTGAACTCAACTGGTGACGTGTCAACTCGCCGTGGTAGGCTGAATCGGCGTTCGGCGGGCCCGGATGTCGCCGAATTGGAGGCGTTGTGGGCAAGGCCACGACCCGGTCGCGTTCGCGGGGCAGCGGAACCCGGATGACGGTGTTCGAGGGGATGACCTCGGTGGTGACCGAGCACCCGCGCGAGGTCGGCCTGCTGGTCGCCCTCGTCGGGTGCACGTTCGCGATGGTGTCGCTGGTCGGCTACGACGCGGCGGACTCCACCTGGCTGCACCCCGGCGCAGGCACCGCCGGCAACCCGTGCGGGCCGCTCGGGGCGCTGCTCGCCGACTCCTTGTTCTCGCTGCTCGGCCTGGGGGCGTGGGCCACGTTCCTCGCGATGGTGGGCACGGTGCTGGCGCTCGCCGGCCGGCCGCTGGTCGAGCCTCGGCGGTTCGTGACCTCGGTGGGGCTGTACCTGGCCACCCTCGCGTTGCTCGACCTGGCGGCGCCGGTGGTGGCGCCCGATGGGCTGGGCTACCCGCTCGGCGGGTGGGTCGGTCGGCTCACCGCCCACGGCCTGGTGGGGGTCGCGGGCACCGCCGGCGCGTGGCTCGTGCTGCTCGGGTGCGCGGGAATCGCGATCACCGTGTTGTTCCGGATCCGGTGGGCGACGGTGGCGTCGAGCGCCGTTGGGGTCGGGGAGAGCGCGCTGCCGTGGGTCGGCCGCCAGGTGGGCGGCTACGCGGGCTCGGTGGTCGGCGAGATCCACGCCGGCGTCCGCCGGGCGGTGAGGGGGGTCGTACAGGGCACGATCTCGTCGATCGGCACCACCGCCGTGCGCATGGCGCGGGCGTTGTTCCGGCGGGAGGACGACGGCGACGACGACCCGTCGTGGTCGCGCGCGAGTGGCCTCGAGGATCTCCCGGGCGATCGGGACGCGCGCACGCCAGGGTCCGCGGTGGAC
>JBEBJC010000798.1:0-4260 GCA_040080105.1 Myxococcota bacterium | reverse complement strand
GTACGACCAGCTCGGCGCGCCGGCGGCGTTCGGGGTGATGGCCGGGTTGCTCGCGCTCGCCACCGCGCCGGTGTGGTGGATGGTCGAGCCCCCGCGGGTCGCGGCGGAGCGGGTCGGCTGGCGGGCGATGGTCGCGGCGATCCCGTCGATCGGGCTCGGGTGGTGGGCGGTGCTCGCGACGTACAAGGCCGGCGAGGCGTCGGCGAGCGCGATGGTGAAGGCGCTGCTCGTGGACGCGGGGTGGTCACCGTCCGAGCTCGGGTGGGTCCTCGGGCTCGGTGGGTCGGCCGCCGGGCTCGGTGGGGCGCTGCTCGGCGGGTGGACCGCGGGCCGCGTCGATCGGGGGCGCGCGCTGGTGGGGTTCGGCGCGGTGCAGGCGCTGGCGATAGCGCTGCTCGTCGTGCCTGCGTCGTTCGGGGCGTCGCGGCTGGCGGCGGTCGTGGTGGTGGGGATCGAGCACTGGACCAGCGGGATGGCCACCGCCACGTTGTTCGCGGCGATGATGGACCGGTGCCGGCCGGGGCACGAGGCGACCGACTACACGCTGCAGGCGTGCGCGGTGGTGTTCGCGACCGGCGCCGCCGGGGCGACCTCCGGGGTGGTGGCGGGCGCGTTCGGGTACCTCGGGCACTTCGCGATCGCGACCGGGCTCGCCGCGGTCGGCGTCGCGGTGGCCGCGTGGGGGGCCCGGCGGTGACATCCGTTGACTGGTGTTCGGAGGGCCGGCGGGTGAAGCGGGTCGGCTGGAGGGACGATGTGGAGCTGGTTGGCATCCGTCGCGTTCGCGGCCGAGACCGAGGCGAGCTGGCGGCTCGAGGACATCTACCCCACGGTCGAGGCGTTCGACGCGGCGAAGACCAAGGTGGCGGGCGAGTTCCCGAAGGTCGCCGCGTGTGAGGGCAAGCTCGGCGCCGACGCCGCGACCCTGCTCGGGTGCCTCGAGGCGCACTACGCGGTGTCGCTCGAGCTGTCGCGGCTCGCCTCGTACACCAGCAACCACGCCTCGGCCGACACCCGCGACGACGCGTGGGCAGAGCGCGAAGGCGGGGTGAACCTGCTCCGCTCCGAGTACGCCGAGGTGTTGTCGTACTTCGATCCCGAGCTGCTCGCGCTCGGGTCGGAGCGGATCGAAGGGTTCCTGAAGGCCGAGCCCAGGCTGGCGCCGTACGCGTACCCGCTGCGCAGCACGCTGCGGCAGGGCGAACACGTGAAGTCGCCGGCCGAGGAGCGCCTGCTCGCGCTCGCGACCGCGGTGACCTACCGGCCCGGCGAGACCTACACCACGTTCGCGAACGCCGAGCTGCCGTGGCCCACGCTCACCCTGCCGGACGGGTCGAAGACCCGGCTCGCCCAGCCCGACTACTCGCGCCTGCGGTCGAACCCCGATCCGATGGTGCGCAAGCTCGTGTTCGACTCGTTCTTCGGCACGCTCGCGTCGTACGAGGCGACGATCGGGGAGATGCTCGGGGCGCAGATCGCGTCCCATTGGTTCCTCGCGCAGGCGCGCGGGTACCCGTCGTGTGTGGAGGCTTCGCTGGCGCGCGACTTCGTGCCGCGCGGGGTGTACGACACGCTGGTCGCCGAAGCCAACGCGAACCTGCCGACGTTGCACCGGTACCTGAAGCTCCGGGGGAAGATGCTCGGGATCGAGCAGCTGACCTACGCCGACCTGTACGTGCCGCTGGTCGCGTCCGACCGGAAGTTCGATCTCGCCGAGAGCGAGCGGCTCGCGCTCGCGTCGGCCAAGCCGCTCGGCCCGGCCTACGTCGCGGCGATGCAGCAGGGGTTCGCCGGCGGGTGGATCGACGTGTACCCGCGCGAGGGCAAGGTGGGCGGCGCCTACATGTCCGACGAGGCCTACGGCACCCACCCGTTCGTGCTGCTGAACCACAACGACGACTACGAGTCCGCCAGCACGTTGGCGCACGAGTTCGGCCACGCGATGCACAGCCACCTCGCGATGGGACACCAGCCGTACGCGACCGCGGGCTACTCCACGTTCCTGGCCGAGATCGCGTCGACGTTCAACGAGGCGCTCCTGCTCGACCACGTGCTGAAGGGCGCCAAGACCGACGAGGAGAAGTTGTTCTTCCTCGGGTCGGCGCTCGAGCAGCTGCGCACCACGTTCTTCCGGCAGGCGATGTTCGCCGAGTACGAGCTCGCGATCCACGCGCAGGCCGAGCGGGGCGAGCCCGTCACCGGCAGCACGCTCACCGCGACCTACGCGGACATCGTGCGGCGGTACCACGGTCACGACCAGGGCGTGGTGCGGGTCGACGACGTGTGGACCCACGAGTGGTCGTTCGTCCCGCACTTCTACTACGACTTCTACGTGTTCCAGTACGCCACCTCGCTCGCCGCCTCGTCGCTGCTCGCCGAGGACGTGCTGAACAAGAAGAAGGGCGCGGTCGACCGGTACCTCGGGCTGCTGTCGGCCGGCGGATCGGACGACCCGTACGTCCTGCTGAAGGGCGCCGGCGTCGACCTCGCGAGCCCCGAGCCGTACCGCGCCGTCGTCGCGCGGATGAACGCGATCATGGACCAGATCGAGGTGATCGAGGCCAAGCGGGCGAAGAAGAGCGGCAAGAAGTGACCGCGCGCGATACCGACCCGGCGGAGGGTCCGTGGCCGTGCGTCTCACGCATCGCGTCGCCTGCGCTGGTTGAGCGTCGAAGCTCGGCCCGGGGGTCCTCGGGCCTGCGACGGCGTCCCTCCCGCGGCAGGATGATCCGCGGCTGCTCGTCGGCTTCGATCTGGCCGACGACGCTGGAGTGGTGCGCCTCGACGCCGAGCGCGCCCTGGTGCAGACGGTCGACTTCTTCACCCCGGTGGTCGACGACCCGTACACCTACGGCGCGATCGCGGCGACGAACGCCCTGTCCGACGTGTACGCGATGGGCGGGGAACCGCTGACCGCGCTCAACGTGTTGTGCTGGGACACCGAGCTGCCGAACGAGGTGTTGCACCACATCCTGCGCGGCGGGCTCGACAAGGTGCGCGAGGCCGGGGCCCTGCTGGTGGGCGGGCACTCGGTGACCGACACCGAGGTGAAGTACGGCCTGTCGGTCACGGGCGTCGTCCACCCGGACCGGATCTGGCGGAACCAGGGGGCGCGCCCGGGCGATCGGCTCGTGCTCACGAAGCCGCTCGGCACCGGGATCGTCACCACCGCGCTCAAGCGAGACGACTGCTCACCCGAGCTCGAGCGAGCCGCGATCGCCGCGATGCTGCTGCTGAACCGCGCCGCGAGGGACGCGGCCCGCCCGCTCGAGGTGCACGCGGCCACCGACATCACCGGGTTCGGGCTCGCGGGCCACGCGTGGGAGTGCGCGCGGGCGAGCGACGTGTCGCTGGTGTTCTCGGCGGCGAGGATCCCGCTGTTGCAGGGCGTGCTGCCGCTGGTCGAGCGCGGCCACCTGACCCGGGGCGAGTGGTCGAACCGCGAGTACGTGGGCGACGCGCTCGTGTGGGACGGGGTCGAGGGCCCGCTGCAGTCGGTGTTCGTCGACCCGCAGACGAGCGGCGGCCTGTTGTTCTCGCTCCCCCCGCCGGACGCGGCGAGGTTGGTGGCGTCGGGCGCAGGGGTCGACGTGGGCGAGGTCCGGGGCGGCCCGGCGCGGATCGTGTTCACCTCGGACTCCGTCCTCTGGAATAGCTGACCAGTGGTCAGTTAGAGGGGACGAGGATACGCCTCGCCGGGGGTTCCGAGATGGTGCTCACGGTGAACGGGGAGACCCGCGAGGTCGACGTCGAGCCCGAGATGCCGCTGCTGTGGGTGCTGCGCGAGGAGCTCGGCCTGCTCGGCACCAAGTTCGGCTGCGGGGTGGCCCAGTGTGGGGCGTGCACCGTCCACCTCGACGGCGCGGCGGTGCGGTCGTGTGTGTTCCCGGTCGGCGCGGCCGAAGGGAAGGGGATCACCACGATCGAGGCGCTCGGCACGCCCGACGCGCCCCACGCGGTGCAGGCCGCGTGGCTCGCGCACCAGGTGCCGCAGTGCGGGTACTGCCAGTCCGGGGTGATGATGGCGGCGGCGGCGCTGCTGGCGGAGAACCCGGCCCCGACCGACGAAGAGGTGGACCGCGCGGTCACCAACGTGTGCCGGTGCGGCTGCTACGACCGGATCCGGGCCGCGATCCAGACCGCGGCGGGCGCGCTCGCCGCCGCTCCGGGCGCCGGCGCGCCGGGCGGGGGGACCTGATGCGCGTCAGCCGTAGGGCGGTGTTGCTCGGCGCCGGCGTGGTCGGCGGGGGGCTGTTGGTG
>JBEBJC010000797.1:0-4267 GCA_040080105.1 Myxococcota bacterium | reverse complement strand
GGTCGACCGGCACCGACAGCCCCGAGAACGCCCGCCGGGTCGAGGTGATCGCGGCGCGGATGCCGTCGTACCCGCGCAGCGAGCGCCCGGCGGCGAGGTGCACCACGTAGTCGGGCGTGAAGGTGGTCTCGACCGTGTCGAGGTCCCCGTGGACGAACAGGGAGCTGTTGGCGGCCTGCAACAGGGCGAGGGTGTCCGGCACGAGGCGCTCCGAGCGGCGAGCCCCGACAGGAGTTCCACGGGCGGGCTCAGCGGCGCGTGGGCTCGCGGGTGCAGTCCTCGCTGGTCACCACGTCGCGCGGGTGGCCCAACCGGAAGTACGCGGTCCAGTCGGCGCGCGAGCTGTCGTGGTCCCAGTACGACACCTCCAGCCACACGTCCGCGGGGAGCGGTTCGGGCCACGCCGGGACCACCGCGAGCACGCCCTCGGCCAGCGGCTCCACCAGGACCTGGCTGCTCCCGGTGTTGCACGGGTCCGCGTCGGGGTCGACCAGCGGCTCCCACGCCTCGTCTGCGAGCTGCGCGTACTCCACTCGGTTCGGGACCATCCCGTCGCGATCACAGTCCGACGGGTCGAGGGACAGCTCGGCGGCGCCGGTCCTCGCGTCCACCTCGACCCGGTCCTCACACGGCAGCTGCGGCAGGAGCTCCTGCACGAGCTCGCACCCCGCGACCCCCACCCACGGCACGAACACCCTCACGAGCACCTCCTGCCCTCGGGTTGTCGTCCGCCGCGAGACCCTTCACGCCGCGAGCGAGAGCTCGGTCGACGCGCGCTCCACCCGGGCGAGCCACCCGGCGAGCCGCGGCCGCGCCTGCACCGCCGCCGCCTGGCGGGGGGTGAGCGAGGTCCCGAAGCTGCGGAGCTGCCCGTACAGCCCGACATCGGCGACGCTCGGCCCGTCGCCGCACCAGAAGCCCGCCGCTGGCGCCCGACCGTCGAGCTGGTCCAGCAGACGCTCGAACCGGTCCCAACACGCCCCCGCGCCCGCGCGCCACACGTCACGCGCGCCGAGGGACGCCAGCACGCCGCGCCGCAACATCCCCGGGACCACCCACCGGATCGGTGCGGGCATCGCCGAGAAGTACGCGTCGCAGGTCCGCGGCCAGTTCTCGTCGTCCGCCCAGCGCGCCGCGACCAGGAACCCGTTGATCGCCGTGTCGGCGAGCTCCTCGTACAGCCACGCCTCGGGGGAGGCTCCGAGGGCGCCCGGCGCCAGCTCCAGCACCCGGCGCACGATCGCGGTGGAGTCGGCGACCGGGCGGCCGCCGTCGAGCAACACCGGCACCTGGCCGGTCGGGTTGTGCGCCCGCCAGGCGTCGGGCCGCTCGGCGTGTCGCCGCTCGTACGGCAGCCGCGCGAAGCGCAGCGCGGCGTGGGCCTTCAGGCAGAACGGGGACAACGACGGGACACCGAACGCGCTCGCGTCGGCCAGCTCACACAGGACCAGGTTCATCGGGACCTCCTGACCCTTCGAAGCTACCTGGGGGTACTGACAGATTCTGTCAGCAGTCCGCACCGGGACGAGGACGCGCCGCGACGGTGTGCGGTGGCGGTCTCAGGGGATACCAGGCCAGATGGACGACGCTGCGCACTTGCTCCTCGAGGGTTTCGACGCCCACGCGTACCTGCGGGCGTTGATCGCGATCGTGAAGGTGGCCGGGGTGACGGACACCGAGCGGGACTACGTCGAGTCGCGCGCGCGGGTGCTCGGGGTGGACTCGGCGCCGTTGTGGCAGGAGACGCTGACCGAGCTGCCGGTGCTGCCGGACAGCGTGACCGAGCGCACGCGCCGGGTGGTGCTGCGCGACTGCGTGTTCATCGCGTGCATCGACGGCGACTACGCGGACAAGGAGCGGGCCTGGGTCCACCGGATCCGGGACTGGCTCGGGCTGGCGCCCGAGGTCTCGGACCTGTTCGAGGACTGGTTCCGCCGCTACTTCGATCTGATGGACGAGCAGGAGGCGCTGCTGCTCGGGTTCGAGCCGCCGGTGGGCCGGTTCCTCGACCGCTGACGGGCGTTCGAACTGTCCATCCCGCCCAATCAGCCAGCCCCGAGCGCGGCGAACCCCGGGGCACACGCCTCCTCCAGCTCGCGCAGCGCGTCCGGGGGCAGCGCCCGCCACGAGGACCGCGGCGCGCGGACCGCGGCCGCGGAGCGGGTGATCCACTCCGACGAGCCCGCGCCGGAGCCGAGGAACCCGTCGAGCTGCTCGAGCGCGCGCGCCGGGTGCGCCAGGATGTCCTCGTACCACAGCGTCAACACCCGATCCGAGCCGACGGACGCGAGCTCGCGCGCCCCGGCCATACACTCGCCCGACCAGTAGTGCCCACACAACGTCAGCGGCGTCTCGTACCGGACGAACGCGACCGGGTCGAACCGCTCCGGCAAGAACGGGACGAGCTCGTCCGGCAGATCGCCCTCCCCGGCCCGATCGGGCGAGGTGTAGGGATCGACCCCCAAGATCTCGGTGAGCTGCGCCCCGATCAGCGCCATCCGGAACCCGGGGTGGCGGCTCATCGACTGGGCGCAGTCGCGGCCGTCGCGGACCAGGTGCACGAACCGCGCGTCCGGGAACGCCTGGTGCAGGCGGGCCACGATCCGGAGCGAGCCGCCGGAGCGCTCGATCCACCCGGATCGGTCGAACCGCGCCGCGAGCCAGTCGAACAGGGCCCGGTACTGGGCTGCGGCCGGCGCCGTCGGAAGAGTGGCCACGAACGACCGCACTTCGTCGAACAGCGCATCCGGCGACCCGGACAGGTGCGGCAACACCGTCTGCAGGATCGCCGGGATCCCGGACTCGGCGGTGAACCGACGGCCCGGGCCTGTCCGGTACAGGACCTCGTCCATCGCCACGCCATGGCGCAGCAGCGTCGCCTGCATCGGGTGCACCCCGCCGATCAGGTCCCAGAACGCCTCCGCGGTCACCGGCCCGTCCGGGAACGTCTCGGCGATCCGCCCGCCGAGGTCGGTCACGATCGACCAGAACTCGGACAGGCTGACCCTGCGGGGGTGGGCGCGCAGCATCTCCGACAACATCGTCGACCCGCACCGACCGGTGCCGACGACGAACACCGGCGCTTCCATCAGCGGGCCACCGGCATCCGCCGCCGCTCCGTCTCGAGCATCCCGAGGTACCACCGGGCCATCGACGCGATCCGCTCGCCGGTCCACGCGCCGTTCCCGCGCGGGCCGCCGAGCGCGGCGTCACACCGGGCGCGGTCGAACTGCTTGTCGCCGCGGATGTACGACCCGTAGAAGTCGAGCCGCTCGTCGAACTTCTGGTCGAGCCAGCCGAGCCGCTCACCGTCGGCGACGAACACCGGCTCTCGCACGCCCGCGCTCTCGAAGATCGTGCGCACCGCCAGCCCGACGGTCGGCGGGTTCGGGTCGGTCAGGTGGTAGAACCCGCCGCCCGGGTCGTACAGGCCGACGTGGACCGCCTCCCGCGCGACGACGTCGACGTTGACGAGGTTCACCCGGGCGTCCGGGTCGAGCCGGATGCACAGCGGCGTCCGGTCGAGCAGCCCGGCCTGGGTCCGGTTCACCATCCCGCGGAACTGCACGAGCTGACGGGCGAAGCCGTAGAACCCGGAGAACGTGGTCGCGGCGAGCGTGCGCTGGTGACCGACCACGATGCTCGGCCGGAAGATCCGGGTCCGGAACGCGGTGGCGGCCGCCACCAGCCGCTCGGCGTCGACCTTGCTCTGCTCGTACGCGTTGTTGGTCTCGCCGTCGGTCGCGGCGGCCTCGAGGATCACCCCCTCCCGCCGCCCGGCGACGTACGCGGTGCTGACGTAGTTGAACCACGACGCCCCGAGCCGCTCGGCGAGCGCCAGGACCTCGCGCGTGCCGTCCACGTTGGTGGAGCGGATCTCGTCCCGGTAGCGGTCCTCGTACTTCAGCGACGCGGCGCAGTGCCAGACCTGCTCGACCCGCCCGGTGACCGCCCCGACCCCGCAGCCGGGCTGGAACAGGTCACCCGCCAGCACCCGGCAGCGGTCGAGGGTGCGCGGGGCCAACGGTCGGCCGTACGCCATCGCGGCGGCGCGCAGGCCGTCGCGGAACCGGGTCTCGGCGCTGGCGGAGCGCACGAGCACCACGATCTCGTCGTCGGTGCGCTCCAGCAGCTCCAGGACCAACGCCCCGCCCACGAAGCCGGTGGCGCCGGTGACGAGGTGGACGCCCTCCCCACCGATGGGGGGGCGAAGGGGGATCGGCGAGCCGTCGGTCAAGGGGCCTCCTGACCGATGAGTAGCGAGGGA
>JBEBJC010000796.1:0-4270 GCA_040080105.1 Myxococcota bacterium | reverse complement strand
GTCGAGCCCGTCGCCCGGCGGGTCCTCGACCCCCGGATGAACCTCGGCGCTGCCGTCGTCGCAGTCTCCGCCGATCGCCACCCCCTGCGGCGGATCACAGTCGACGAACGGCTCCCCGCCGAACCCGTCGTCGTCGCGGTCGAGGTACCACACCGCCGGCTGGTCGGGGTCCCGGTCGTCGCAGTCGAGCCCGTTCGTCACCCGGCCCTCGAGGGCCTCGCACTCGTCGTCGGGGTCATTGGGGTCGCCGAACCCGTCGCCGTCGTCGTCGCGGTGCCACAACCGCTCGGAGCACACGAGCTCACACGCGACCCCGGCGAGCGAGTCACACGACACCGAGTTCCACGTTCCCTTCTCCCCCATCACCGTGCAGTCGGCGTACGGCGCCGGCTCCCCGACGGCCCAGTTCGTGTAGTCGACCGGGGTGCCGTCGACCCAGATCCACTCGTACTGGTAGTACACGAGGCCGATCCAGTACGGGGTGTCGTACGGGTCGACCTGGATGAACAGGCCCTCCTGCTGCTGGTCGTCGCCGAGGCTCACCGAGTCCCACCCGGCGCCGATGCAGGTGAAGTACGCCTGCTCCGGGCTCAGCAAGTCCGAGGGGTCGAACACGAGCCACGCGTGGTTGTCCTCGGTGCCGACCGCGCCCGGGCAGCCGTCGTCCATCGTGCGGTCGCAGTCGGCGTCGACCGCGTCACACAGCTCTTCGGCGCCCGGGTGCACCTCCGGGTCCCCGTCGTCGCAGTCGGACCCGTCCGACAGGAATCCCCCCCTCTCCCCCGCTCCGGAGGAGAGGGGGATCAGCCGGTACAATTCCGCAGGACGGAGTCCGAGGACCGACAGTTCGGGGGCCGCCGCGCAGTCCACCACCAGGTGGCCCGGCTCGTCCGCGCCGTACCCGTCGCCGTCCTCGTCGACCGACACCCACACCGGGCCTTCGTCGACCTGTCCGTCGCCGTCGTCGTCGGCGCCGTTGCACACCTCGGCGGTGCCCGAACCGAAGCCGTTCCCGTGGAGCGCGAGCCAAGCAAGCATTCGGCCAGTCTACCCCGTTCTACCTGTCTCCTCGACGGGCTCGGCTCCGCGGACTCACTCGCCGAACGATAGCCCAGCTCCACTGGGCAGAGTCGTCGCTCTCGAGCCGCACCCACACCGCCGCTTCGGCTTCGGACCCGCCGGCCGGACCTTCAGACAGCGGACACACCACCAACGCCCGTTGTCGGCCCGCGCCCACTCCGCGCGGACCGGCTCGCCGGTGAACAGACCCAGTTGGACGGCGCTCATCGCCCCGATCCTCACCGGCAGCGGATCGTTGCGCAAGGGTGCCCGAGATGTTCGGCGTATATCCCCTGCGAATCGGTCAGGTGGGCCCGGGCACTCCGTGGGCGACGTGGCACGCCACACACCCGGCGCGGGCGCGGTCCACCCCGTCGGCGAGGTCCAGGGCGTCGTCGGCCTGCTGCAAGAACCCGAGCGCGGCGCCCACCTGGGCCGCCCCGGGGTGGTCCTCCGCCACCTCGCCCATCGACAGGTCGCGCGCGAGCACCTTCGCCGTCGCGACGTCGCCCCGCTCCGCCGCGGAGACCAGCGCGTCCCACTCGGTCATGTGGGTCGAGCGGGGCCCGGTCGCGGGCTCGGACGGGGCACACGCCCACCCCCACAACACGAACCTCATCGCTCCTCCTTGCGGCTCGCGAGCCACAGGGCCTCGCTGCGCGCGGTCGCCCGCCCCAGCACCGAGCCGGGGGGGTACCCGCCGGAGTCGTCGGGCTCGCCGGCGGGCAGGCCGAACAGCAGCTCGATCGCCTCTTCGATCCGGTCGACCGCCCACACGGTGAACCGGCCGGAGCGGCACGCGTTCGCCACGTCGCGCCGCAGCTGCAGGTCGGTCACGTTGGCCCGCGGGACGATCACGCCCTGCCCGGGCGCCACCCCGTTCGACGCGCACACGTCGAAGAACCCCTCGATCTTCTCGTTCACCGCGCCCACCGGCATCACGTTCCCGTGCTGATCGATCGCGCCGGTCATCGCGACCGACTGGCGCACCGGCAGGGTGGTGAGCGCCGAGAGCAGGCAGCAGAACTCGGCGCCGGACGCCGAGTCTCCGTCGATGCCGCCGTAGGACTGCTCGTGGGTGATCGACGCGTCGAACGCGGGCGGGCGCTCGGTGCGCAGCAGGTACCGCACCAGGCCGCGCAGGATCAGGAACCCCTTGGTGTGGATCTGCCCCGACAGCTGCGCCTCGCGCTCGATGTGCACGGCGCCGGCCGTCCCCGGGCCGACGGTGGCGGTGATCCGCGTGGGGAAGCCGTACGCGAGGTGGCCCGCCTCGACCACCGCGAGCCCGTTGACCTGGCCCACCTGCTCGCCGCTGGTGGCGATCCGGATCCTCCCGGTGGTCACGCCCTCGCGGAACCGTCTGCCGGGCAGGTCCGCGCGGCGGCTCGCGGCGAGCGTCGCGCGCTCCACGTCCTCCCGGTCGACGAACGGCACGCCGCGGACGCGGGCCAGGAACGCCGCCTCGCGCGCGAGGTCCGCGATCCGCCCGAACCGGGCGGTGAGCTTGCCCCCCATCGCCTCGCGCGCGCCCTGCTCGACCAGCGCGCCGATCGCGGCCGAGGTGAACGCGGGGAACCCCTCGTCGCGGGCGATCCTCGCCACGACCTCGCCGTACCGCTGGATCCCCGGGGCGTCGCGCGGGATGACCTCGTCGAAGTCGACCAGCACCTTGAACAGGTTCGGGAACTCGGGGTCGGCGTCGTCGAGCGCGTACCACACGTCGGGCTCGCCCACGAGCACCACCTTGACCCGCACCGGGATCGGCTCGGGCTTCACCCCGGGGGCGCGCAGGGTGGACTGGGTGGACTCGACCGGCGACAGCTCGATCGTGCCGGTGCGCAGCACCCGGGTGAGCGCGGTCCACGCCATCGGCTCCGACAACACGTCGCGCGCGTTCACGATCAGCGTCCCGCCGTCGGCGCGCGCGAGTGAGCCCGCGTGGATGCCGAGGTGGGGCGCCGGGCTCGACGGGTCGGGCATCGGGTCGATCGAGCCGAGCAGGTTCTGCACGGTGGGCACGTTCTCGATCAACATCGGGCGGGGCGCGCCGAGCTCGCGCGACACCAGCACGTTCACCCGGTACCGCTCGGCCTTCTCGGGGTGCTCGTCGAACGACGGCTGGTTCACCGCCACGTCGTACAGCAGCTCGTCGAGCCACTTCTCGGTCGCGGGCCAGGTGCGCCGCACGTCGGCCGCGGCGTCGCGCAGCACCCGCAGCGCCTCCTGCTGCACCAGGCGGCGGATCGTGCGCTGGGCCCGGCGGCGGATCCGCACGACCTGCGCCGACACGCCCTCGAGCTGCACCTCGAACCCTTCCGCCGCCTCGCGCAGCCGGGTGGCCTCGTCGGCGTCGAACTTGCCCGCTTGGACCTGCTCCTCGAGGTCGTCGAACGTGGTGGGCTCGCCCTCGATCACCGGCACGATCGCGGGCTCGGTGCCGTCCTCCGACTCGATGCCGACCAGGGCCAGCCCAGCGTCGGCGAGCCCTCGGTCGAACGGGCCGGAGATCGCGCTCGCCTCGCGGCCCGCGGACGACTCCACGTCGTGGGTGCGCACCCGCAGCGCGTCGGTGTTCACGAGGTCGGGCAGGTCCTCCAGCACGAACCGCACGAGCTCGTCCATCCGGGCCTTCAGCCGGGGGCCGTCGCCCGGCGGCAGCGACAGCAGCCGCGGCTGGTCGCTGTTCGCGAAGTCGAACACGTAGCACCGGTCGGGCGCCTCGGGGGAGCCCGGCCGCACGGTGCGCACGAGGTCGCGGATCAACGTGAGGCGGCCGGAGCCGGTGAGCCCGCGCACGAACACGTTCTGGCCGGGGCCGTCGATCGCGAGGCCGAACCGGAGCGCGGCGGCGGCCTCCTCTTGCCCCACGACCCCTTCGGCGGGGCGCAGGTCGGCGGTGGTGGAGAAGTCGAGGCAGGTCGGCGGGCAGCGCCAGCGGAGCGCGTCGGGGGGCAGGGGAGCGATCGGCACGGAGGGACCTCGGCCGTACCATAGCCCGGGGTTGACTCGGCCCGCGGCGTCCCTACAGAGGCGCGATGAACGGGTACCTGGTGACGTGGTTGGCGCGGTACGGCGGGGCGCTGCTCCTGGCCGCGGTGTGGGCGGGGTTCGCGGCGCACGGCTGGCGCCGCGGGCGGCGGGCGCGCGCGGTGGGGTTCCTGGTGCTGGCGGCGGTGACCGCGGGCGGACTGTGGACCCACCTCGGCCC
>JBEBJC010000795.1:0-4273 GCA_040080105.1 Myxococcota bacterium | reverse complement strand
CCCCCACCGCCGCCCTCGACGAGGACCACCCGTCGGTGGTGTGGGTCCGGTGGACCGCGCCCCCAGGCGCCGTGGGCCAGGTCACCTTCGGGGTCGACGGCGCCGCCGACCGCGCCACCCCGCCGGTCACCGGCCCCGACCAGCAGCACCGCCTGCTCGGGCTCAAGGCCGGCCACGAGGTTGCCTGGAGCGCGCTCGTCGATGGGCAGCTCGCAGGCAGCGGCGTGATCGCGGTGCCGCCCGCTCCGCCCCAGCTGCCGACCCTGGTGGTCGACGCCGGCGACGGGTCGTCGCTGCGCGGTCGGTACGTGCTGGTCGCGGGGGCCGACGAGGCGGCCCAGGCCGGGGAGGAGGCGGACCTCGCGTTCCTCGGGATCTTCGACGCCGACGGCGACTGGGTGTGGTGGCACCTGCTCCCGCCCGGGCTCGCGACCAACGGGGCCGACCCGAGCGCCGACGGCAACCTCGTGTACCTGGCCCAGGACGACGCCCGGCAGGACCCCGACTCCGACCTGGTCGAGATCACGCTCGACGGCGAGGTCGTCGGCGGGGCGCGGGCGGTGACCGGCCACCACGCGATGACCGAGCTCGACGGCGACTCGTACGCGTACCTCGGGCGCGCGTTCCTGCCCCAGCCCGACGGCAGCACGATCGTCGGGGACGAGATCGACCGGGTGCACGACGGCGACGACGGCTCGGGGGCCGAGACGGTGTTCGGCTACGTCGACGACTGGTGGGGCGGGCTCGACGGGTACTGGGGCAGCTGCCCGCCGCTCGAGGAGGCGCTCGGCGGCTACACCCAGGTGTGTGACCTCACGCACTCGAACTCGCTCGAGTACCTGCCCGAGACCGGCCTGCTGTACGCGATGGCTCGGCTCGCCGACACGATGTTGGCGATCGACCCCGACAGCGGCGCGCTCGTGTGGCAGCTCGGCGGCCGGTGGTCGGACTTCGCGCTGCCGGACGGCACCTCGCCGTCGGCCGGGTCGGCGCTGTGGAGCGGCCCGCACTTCAGCCATGTTTGGCGCGACGGGATGGTGGCGTTCGACAACGGGGTGAACCGTGACCCGCCGGTGAGCAGCGTGGTCGAGCTCTCGTGGGACGAGGCGACCGGCACCGTGACCGAGGTGTTCCGGTACGTCGACCCCGACCACGGGTACACCCCGGCGCTGGGCGACGTGCGCAAGCTGCTCGACGGCCACTACGTGGCGACCTGGATGACGCTCGACAAGGTCACCGAGCTCGACCCGGCGGGGGCGCTCGTGTGGGAGGCCGAGGTGGTCGGGTCGGCGAACCTGCGCCGGATCCGGGTGCTCGACGACCTGTACGACCTGACCCGCTCGTCCGAGCGCTGATCAGCGCCCAGGCTCCTCCCCAGCCCGTGCCGTCAGGTGCGCTTGCCGAACTCGGGCTCGAGCCGGACCATCGCGGTGACCGCGACGCCGGGGATCACCGACACCAGCACCAGCACGAAGAACCACTTGTACCCGACCGCCTCCTGCAGCGCGCCCGTCCACATCGTGGTGAGCGACACCGACAGCGCCATCAGCCCGGTCGCGATCGCGTAGTGCGCGGTCTTGAACTCGCCCTGGGCGAGGCGGAGCAGGTACATCATGTACGCGGTGAACCCGAACCCGTAGCCGAACTGCTCGACGCCGATCCACAGGCAGATCTCGCCGAAGTTCTGCGGCTGGACCCACGCGAGGTACACGAACACGAGGTCGGGCAGGTGCATGATCGCGACCATCGGCCACAGCCACGCCTTCAGCCCGTGGGTGCTGATCGCGAGCCCGCCGAGCACCCCGCCGAGCAGGAGCGCGAGCACGCCCACGAACCCCTTGGCGAACCCGAAGTGCACGTTGTCGAGCCCGAGCCCGCCCGCCTCGATCGCGTCCTTCATGAACGGCGCGACGAGGGACAACATCATGTTCTCGGCGAACCGGTAGAAGAAGATGAACAGCACCGCCTCGGCGATCCGGGGCTTGCGGAAGAACGGGGTCACCACCCGCACCCACTCGCGGCCGGCGGCGAGCACCGGGTTGCCGGCCCCGTGCGCCCGCGCGATCGGCGCGTCGTCGGGCGGGCGGGGCAAGGTGAAGTAGTGGAACGCGGTCGCCGCCACGAACACCAGCGCGGTCGCGCCGAGGATCACCGACCACGCGGTCCCGGCCGACGACTGGGGCAACACCGCGCGCAGCTGCTCCTCGAGCACCCGCCAGAACGCCGACCACCACCGCTCGTCCGGCGGGGCGACCAGCGGGGTGGCGCGCGGCATCATGAACCCGGCCAACATCACGAGCCCGCTCTCGACGGCGATCAGGGCGAACCGCCAGAACGTGCTGCGGACACCGACGAACGCGGCCTGCTGATCGGCGCGCAGCCCGAGCATGTAGAACCCGTCGGCGGCCACGTCGTACGTCGCCGAGGAGAACGCGAGCACCAGGAACAGCGCGAGGGACGCCTGCAGGAAGAACGGGGTGGGCAAGGTGAACGCGAGCAGCGCCAGCACCGGGCCCATCACCGCCTGGGTCGCGATCACCCACTGGCGTGTGGTCCCCACCGCCTGGATCAACGGGCTCCACAGCGCCTTGAACGCCCACAGCACCGACAACCACGACACCCAGAACGTGATGTCGGTGTTCGACACCCCGAGGTCCTTGTACAACACCGGGGTGACCTTGTTGACGATCGAGTAGGGCAGGCCCTGCACGAAGTACAGGGTCGGCACCCACAGCCACGGGCTGGTGAGTCGGGACGGGCTGCTGCTCCCCGGCTTGTCCATCGGCGCGCCTCCGCCCGCACCATACTCGGGATCGGGTCGGCCGGTCACGCTCCGGGGCTCCCAGGAGCCGATACAGCTCGAACGGGCGAGAGGTCGGAGCCGCTGGCCTGCGCGAGGCTCGTCGGCGATCGGCGCCACTCACCGCGATTCGCCGTGGGTCCCGACGGTCGAGCCGCGTGGACCTCGACCGCTGCCCCGGGTGTGGTTCCAGGCCTGATCTTGCCAGCTAGCCAGCAAGTGAAGTCTGGTTGATCGCCAATCGAACCGGATCGCCTGATTCGACTCGTACAACGGCGATTGTGGCGGCGGCGGCGACTCCTCCGTGAGCCTCGGCGTCCTCCGTGGTTGTAGCGAACGTTCGACCGCGGAGGACGCGGTGGTACACGGAGGGAACACGCCGCAGCTGCCTGCCGCCTGGGGGACTCACGACCGAATCCCCCCCTTCACCAGTACGATCCGATCATGGACACACAATGGCGAGAACGAGCCATGTGGCTTTGGCTGTTTGCGTGCGCAACAACACACCGAGATCGACCTCACCTCACCTCGACGTCAATTTCGAAGTCGAGCTCAAGTTCAAGGTCGAGTCTTGATCCCGGGCCACTCCGGCCTCAACCCTCGATCCCCAACTTCCGCAGCAGCCGGTACAGCGCGAACCGGCTCGACAGCCCGAGCAGCCGGGCCGCGTCGGTCACGTTGCCGCCGGTGGACGCGAGCGCGGCCCGCACCGCCGCGGCGTCGAGCGGTTCGGCCGGCGCGGGGCGAGGCTCGCTGCGGAGCCGGTCGCGGACCTCCGGACCGAGCACCAGCGCGCGGCCCGGGCTGGTCTCGAGCGCCCGCCACACCAGCGCCCGCAGCTCGCGCACGTGGTGGGTCCACCGGTGGCGCAGCAGCCCGACCACCAGCTCGGGCGCGATCCGCGGGTGCTCGCCGTCGAAGAACCGCTCCGCGAGCTCCGGGTCGGTCCGGGCCTCCGCGAGCAGGTGCCGCATCAACAGCGGCACGTCCTCCGGCCGATCGCCGAGCCCGGGGAGCTCGACCCGCAGCGGCAGGCGGGCGGCCACGTCGTGCTTGAGCTCGGTCGGGTCGCGGTTCGTCGCCGCCACGAACCGGAAGTCGGCCCTGCGGGTGCGCGCCTCCCCGAGGCGCTGGTACTCGCCGCGGTCGAGCACCCGCAGCAGGTGGGCCTGCAGCGCGGTCGGCATCTCGCCGATCTCGTCCAAGAACAACGTGCCGCCGTCGGCCGCGCCGACCAGGCCGGGGCGCTCGGGCAGCCCGGCGTTCGGGTAGTTGCGCGCGTTGCCGAACAGCTCGGCGTCGACGAGGCCCTCGGGCAACGTGGCGGCGTTGCGCGCCACGAACGGGCCGGCCGACCGGTCGGACCGGCGGTGCACCGCGGCGGCCGCGAGCTCCTTGCCGGTGCCGCTCTCGCCGCACACCAGAACCGGCTCCGACCGGCGCGCGAGGAACCGCAGCCGCGCGCGCAGCTCC
>JBEBJC010000794.1:0-4274 GCA_040080105.1 Myxococcota bacterium | reverse complement strand
CCGACCGACCCGCCAGCTCGCGAATCGAGCGAGCACGGTCATGGAGCGTGGGTGATGTGGCTCGTCGTGGGCCTGGGAAACCCGGGCGCGAAGTACGCACGCAACCGCCACAACATCGGCTTCATGGTCGTCGACGCGCTCGCGCGCGATGCCGGCCATCTCGGTGAACCGGGCCGCGGCCTCCGCGAACTGGCCGCTCTGCTTGAGCTGGTGGGCCTCCATCAGCCGCGCGCGCGCGCCCGGCCCGATCTTCTGACCGGCCTGCCGCCGGCCTCCCCGCATCATCGGACCCGCTCCCACACCCATCCCCGGACGACCGCGCCTGCCCATCTCGACCTCCAGCGAGGCGGTACGTAGCGCGTCGCGCGCCGCTCCGCCGGAGCCCGCTGCACGATGGGCTCACCGACCGCGGCGTCGCCTCGACCGCGCGGCCCCGCCGACCGCAGCCACCAGCGCGGCGGCCGCGGTGGCGGGCGCGGTCGCCGGGGTGGACCCGCACCCCGACCTGGGCGGGGCGGGCGGCTCGGCCCACGCGCCGCCCGCGTCGTCGGCGCTGCCGGGCTCGGACACGTCGGCGGCGCCGTCTCCGTCCGCGTCGATCGGCGGCCCCGGCGCGTCGTCGGTGTCCGGCGGCTCGTCGTCGGTGTCGGTCGGGTCGGGTGGGGTCCCGGTGTCGGTCGGCTCGGTGTGCGCGGTGGTGTCCTCGAGCCCGTCGAACCCGTCACAGTCGGAGTCGACCCCGTCGCGCGGCGCTTCGGCCGCCCCGGGGGACACCGTCGCGTCGGTGTCGTCGCAGTCGGTGGGCTCGGCGGCGCCCTCCACCCCGCACCCGATCCACGGGCTGCCCGGGTAGCCGTCGCCGTCCGAGTCGAGGTACACCAGCGCCGGCTCGTTCGGGTCGAAGTCGTTGCAGTCGAACACGTTGGTGGTGAGGCCGTCGTCGATCGCACACGCGATCTTCTGCCGCGTCGGGTCACCGAACCCGTCGCCGTCGTCGTCCTCGTATCGGACCTCGGTGCAGTCGCGCTCACACAGGTACGGCAGCGCGATCGTGCAGTCCCGGTCGTTCCACTCGCCGGTGCTGGTGATCTCGAGGCAGTCCTCGGACTCGTAGTCGTTGCCGCCGTTGTCGGGCTGGCCCATGCGCCAGAACGTGTAGGTGAACGGGGTGGCGTCGGCCCACGCCCACGCCCCCGCGAGAGACGCGTCGGTGCCGCCGAGCCAGTGGTCTTCGGGGTAGGCGGCGATCGCCGACCACGCCGCGTCCTGGTGCAGCTGGTCCTGCAGGCTCGCCAGGTGGCCGCCGAGGACGGCGCACTCCGCGTCGGCGGTCGGCCAGTCGGCCACCTCCTCACACCGGTGCCACACGCTGGTGGCGTCGACGGTCACGTCGCACTTACACGCGTTCTCGTCGATCGCGCCGTCGCCGTTCTGGTCCCGGCCGTCACACACCTCGGGCGCGCCGGGGAACGAGGACGGATCGAGGTCGTCGGGGTCGTCGATCGACGGGACGAACCCGGGCGTCCCGGCGCAGGTCGGGGTGAGCATCGCGGCGAGCCCCGATCCGTGTCCGTCGCCGTCCGCGTCGAGGCCCCATGCGTTCGGGCCCTCGTCGACGAGCATGTCCCCGTCGTCGTCGAGGCCGTTGCACAGCTCCGGGGCCGCGAGCGCGGCGATCGTCCACCACATCGCGGCAGTGTATGCCGATCCGGGCCGGTGACGATACCTGCCGGCATGTGGTTGGGATGGGTCGCGCCTGCGGGCGCAGGTGAGGAGGCCGGCCCGTTCGCGGTCGAGGCCGACGGGCTTAGGTTCGAGGTGACGCGGACGGTGGCGCCGGCGGACGCGCGGCTCGACGAGGACCGCCGGACCTGCCGGGTGGCGCTGTCGGTCGGTCCGGGCGGGGTGTCGGCGGCCGAGCGCGGGTGCCCCGAGGGGGTGACCGCCGACGTGATGCGGGCGGTCTCGGCGTGGGAGGTCGCCGGCCCCGCGCACTCCCCGATGACCCTCGGGGAGCTGTGGTTCGTGTACCCGTTCGAGCAGGCCGGGCCGCCGCGGGTGCTGGTGCGCCAGCAGCACGACCGGCGGTGGACGCTGCCCGCCGACGTGGACCCGGTGCCGTACCAGATCCGCGCCTGGTCGTTCCTGCGGTACCCCGCCGGCGCCCACGCGTCCGGGCGGGCCGACGTGTCGTGTGAGGTCGAGGTGTGGGCCGACGCGGAGGGCTTCACCACCAACGTGCAGGTCGGCGGGTGCGAGGCCCCGTACGTCGAGGCCGCGCGCGACGCGGTGGCCGACTGGCGGTTCGAGCCGCCGCTGGTCGACGGCTCCCCGATCCCGAGCGCGCTCGTGTTGTCGACCACGTTCGTGGCGGAGGACCCGACCGAGGACCCGACCCGCCCGGGCGAGCGCAGCCAGCAGCTGTGGGCCGAGCGCCAGTTCGACGCGCTCAGCCGGGAGGAGCGGCTGTGGTTCATCAAGGCGGCGCTGCTCGGGCCGGAGGTGCGCGACCTCGGGCCGGGCCAGGTGCGGGTCGCGCTGCCCCCGCCGGTCGACACGAACGGGCGAGAGTTGCCGGCGTACTTCGACGACGAGTCGCGGGTCCAGCGGCCGGTGCGCGACCTGCCGGACCACCCGCCGCTGATGGTGCTCGGCCGGCCCGACCACCTGGCGATCGAGGTGTACGAGGTGGTGCCGCCGGCGGTGCCGGACGGGGTCGGCGCGGTCGTGTGTCCGCTGGTGGTGCAGGTGGACGGCCGGCGGCGGGTGTTCGCGTGGCCCGAGGCCGGCTGCGCGCCGGAGCACCGCCTGTTCGCGGTGAAGGCGGCGGAGCAGTGGCTCGTGCGCCACCTCGGCGCCGAGGACGAGAACGTCCGCGCGCGGTTCCGGGCCGAGCTGGTGGTGGGCGCGGCCGGGGTCGAGTGGGTGCTGCCCGCCGACGAGCTGCGCAGCCCGCTCACCCAGGCCCCTGCCGGGGTCCACACCGCCCGCGCCGCGCGCCCGATCGCGCGCGTTCCGCCGCGGCTGCCGAAGGGGACGCCGCTGCCGTCGGGGGCGTGTACGCTCACCGCCACCGTGGGGCGGGGCGGGCGGACGACCGACGCGGTGGTGTCCAGCTGCCCCGAGGGGTTCGAGCGGTCCGCGGTCCGCGCGGTGCGCCGGTGGCAGTGGGACCCGGCCGAGCGGGACGGGGTGCCGATCGAGTCGGAGGTCCCGGTGACGATCCGGTTCGCGCCGTGATCGTCGCGGTGGCGGCGCTCGCCGCCGAGCCGGAGGCGGACGCGCTGCTCGCGGCCTCCCGCGCGGCCGAGGCGGACGGTCGGTGGGACGACGCGGTGGCGGCGTGCCGCGAGGTGGTGCAGCGGTGGCCCCACGGCCCGCGGGCCGACCCGTGTGCCCGGCGGTCGGCCGCGCTCGAGCGGCGGCGGGACCCGGACGGGACGTTCCGGTCGTGGGCGGCGCTCGAGGGGGTGCGCCGGACGCGCCCCGGTGACGCCCGCGCGCAGGTCGAGGGGCTGTGGGCGGACCGCGCGGCGGCGGAGGTGGTGCGGGCGGAGGCGGCGGTGTGGCTCGCGCGCGAGGAGCTCGAGCGCGACGCGTCACTCGCGCTGGTGCACGCCGAGCCGTGGCTGCGCGACCCGGTCCCCGACGAGCCCGCGCTGACCCGCGAGCTGCGCCAGCTCGCGGCGGAGGCGCTCGCGCGGGTCGGCCGATTCGACGACGCCCACGCGGTCGAGGACGAGGTGAAGGTGCCGGCCGCGCCCGAAGCGGCCCGTCTCACCGCGGTCGACCGGGTGGCGCAGGAGCGGTCGCGGCGGTCGGGCGCGTGGGCGGCGGGCGGCGCGGTGGTGGTGTTCGCCGGGGTGGCCGGGCCGGCGGTGAAGCCGCGCAGGTTCGTGCCGGTCGGGCTCGTGCCGTTGGGGATCGCGGTCGCCGGGGCGGCGGCGTTGATCGCCCCGTGGGAGCCGCGGCTCGTGCCGGTGGTGGTCGGGATCGGCGCCGCGAACGCCGCGGTGTACGCGGTGAGCGCGCTGGCGCTGTCGGCGGCCGAGCGGCCGGGGTGGCGCGCGGCGATCCGGCTCGCCGCGGTCGGCGCGACGTTCGGCGTCGGGTACCTCGGGCTGTGGGCGACCGGGAACCTCGGCGCCGCCGGCCTGTGAGGAGTTCCCCCTCATCCCGGCCCTCTCCCCCGATGCGGGGGAGAGGGGGAAAACATGCTTCGCACCGGCTCTAACCGGCCCCCTCTCCCCTCTGGGGAGAGGGTTGGGGACGTC
>JBEBJC010000793.1:0-4274 GCA_040080105.1 Myxococcota bacterium | reverse complement strand
CGCGCCGACCGGCCGGGTGACCCGCGGGGAGCGGCCCGACTACACCGCGCCCGACCCGGGCGCCCTGCCGTGGATCGGCGCGCTGCGGATGGCGGTGGCCGCCCGGTCGCCGAGGCTCGCCGCGTGCTTCGTCGGGGCGGACCAGCCGGGTCGGCTCGCGTGGACCGCGTCGATGGACCCGGTGACCGGCGTGGCGTCGGACCAGGGGGTGGAGCCGCTCGGCGCCGCGCTGCTCACCACCGAGCAGCGGACCTGTGTGCTCGGGGTGCTGTCCGACCCGCCGTACGTGCTGGGGGCGGACGCGGGGCGGTCGACCCCGTCCCAGGTCCGCCTCGTGCTCGAGTTCTGAAGGACTACTCGCAGTTGGTGAGGTCGGGCCCGAACAGCTCGCCGAAGCTCGCGCCGTCGCACCAGTCGTTGTAGTCGGTGCTCCACGCGTACCCGACCAGCGCGCCGGTGGCCGGCTCGAACCAGTACAACGTGTCGCCGTACCCGGTGGGGCAGGTCACCCGGTCGAACGTGCCCTCCTCGGGGTCGGTGCACGTGTCGAGGGTGCAGCAGTAGTAGCTGCCGGTGGTGGTGGTGCTGCAAATCTCGCGCTCGGCGACCACCTCTTCGCGCGTCTGGCAGTCGTCGGTGCAGTAGTTGCACAGGTCCGACTGGCAGTGCCACTCGAGCGGGCTCTCGGTCGGGTCACACACCTCGGTCCCGCTGTCGGCCGGGGTGCCGCTGTCGGCCGGGCCGCCGCTGTCGATCCCGCTGCTGCCGGTGTCGATCGGGGTGCCGCTGTCCTTGTCGGTGGCGGGTGAGCCCCCGCTGCACCCGATCCCCAGCGCCAACACCCCTGCGAAGCGGTTCATCGGACCTCCCTGTCTCCTCCTGACCAGGGCGCCGCCCCCGCGCCAGCGTGCGGCGAAGTTCCCCTCCGCCCGGGCCGACCGTCGCCGTTCGATTCTGCGAGGGGGTCAGCGGGGGTGCGCGACCGCGTCCGCGATCGCCACCGCGAGGGCGCTGTTCGCCGCCGCTGCGAGCGCGTCGTCGCCGCGGGTCATCACCAGCCCGAGCGACTGGGTGCGCGCGAGCGCGTCGGCGGTCGCCGTGTCACCCACTGCGCGGGCCGCCGCTTGCCCGAACGCCGTCGCGGCCGCGCCGATCCCGGCCACGATCGGTCCCGAGTCGATGTCGGCGGGCCGGTCGATCCCAGGGGCGTACTCGCGCACCCCGCTCACCGGTCCGTACGACACCACGAACCCCTCCGCCTTCACCTGAGCCCACAGCGCGGCCGCGCGCTCGGGTTCGATCGGGGCGAGGTACCGCACGGTCCAGGTCAGCGCCGTGCCGCGCGCGAGCTCGGCGTACGACGCGGCGCCGGTGAGCTCGGAGCGGGGCAGGCGGTCGGCGGGCAGCGTGTGCTCCAGGTACTTCGCGAGCGGCGCGTCGAGGTGGCCCGACGCGTGGGCGCGCTGGTGGAGCCACAGCGCGTACAACGTCGCCGCCTGGTCGGCCGGCCACCGCTCCACCGCCGACGGGTACGACCGCTGCACCCCGTGTGCGTCGGCGAGCGACCGCCGCTCGAGGTGGGCGGCGATCCGCTCGTGCAGCGCCGCGTCACACGCCTCGGGGTGCAGCTCGTCGCGCGCGCCGAGCACGATCGCGAGGTGCGACAGGAACAGCCCGTTCTCCCCGAACGTGTCCACGGTCGCCACCGACCGGTGGTACGGCGACAGCCGGGGATCGAGCGCCGCCTCGGCCACCCGGTCCACGCAGGCGGCGGCGGTGGGCTGGTCCCACGTCCCGTCGCGGTACCGGCCGACACACCCCTCGGCGAGGTGGGACAGCGCGATGATCTTGAACCCCCCGGGGGTGGCCCGGTCGGCCAGCACCACCTCCGCCGGGCGGGCCGAGAGGTCGTCGAACGTCACCGCGAGCGCTACCTGGGTCCACATCCACATGGGGGCCGGGTATCCTCGGCTCTGTGCAAGGATCGTGCAACGGTCGCGCGGTTCGAGGAGGAGTGATGCGGAACATCGCGTGGGTGCTGGTCCTGGGCGCGTGTGACGGCGGCGGCACCCCCTCGACCAAGGATCCGGCCCCCGTGACCGACGGCGACGCGGACACCGACGCCGACGCCGACGCCGACGCGGACACCGACGCGGACACCGACACCGAGGGACCGGACCCCGACGGCGACGGGCTCACGTCGACCCAGGAGCAGGCCCTCGGGACCGACCCGAACGACCCGGACTCCGACGACGACGGCCTCGAAGACGGTGACGAGGTGGACCTGCACCACACCGACCCCCTCGACGACGACACCGACAGCGACGGTCTGCTCGACGCGGACGAGGTGCTCGCGGGGTTCGATCCGACCGCCGCCGACACCGACGGCGACGGGCTCGACGACGGCGACGAGCTCGCGCTGGGCACCGAGGTCACCGGCTCGGACACCGACGGTGACGGGCTCGGGGACGGCGACGAGGTCGCGTGGGGCGCCGATCCGTTCGATGCCGACACCGACGGGGACGGGCTCGAGGACGGGCCCGAGGTCCACCTTTGGGGCTCCGACCCGACATCGCTCGACTCCGACGGCGACGGGCTCGACGACGCGACCGAGGTCACCGTGACCCACACCGACCCGGGCGCCGCCGACACCGACGGCGACGGGCTCGACGACCCGGTCGAGCTGTCGACCACCCACACCGATCCCACGCTGGCCGACACCGACGCCGGCGGCGCGGACGACGGACAAGAGCTCGTCGACGGGACGAACCCGCTCGATCCGACCGACGACCTCGTGATTTGCACCCACCCGGACCTCGCCGGGGTGGCGGCGGCGGGCCCGGGCGGCGCGACGTTCGACCCCACGTGGCTGTCGGTCCAGTGGTCGTTCCACCGCGACGCCGAGGGGTTGCACGACTACGTCACCGACGGCAACGAGCTCCCGGCGACGATCGACGTGTGGCTGCACGACCCCGAGGGGGTGGCGGTGTGTCGGGCGCAGTTCGACGCCGACAGCTGGAGCCTCGCGCCCGACCCGACGGCGTACAAGGCCCGCGACGGCGTCGCGTTCGAGGTGTACGAGGGGCCGTTCGAGCCCGGCGCCACCGATTGCCCGCCGCTCGACCCGTTGGTGTACGGCACCGACGACGTGCGGGAGTGGCTCGCCGGGCGGGTGGTGGCGGTCGGGATCGGGTCGTTCGACGACTGGGGGCCGATCCAGTTCGAGCTCGAGCGCGACGGCGTGGACTGGGCCAGGGACTACGCGACCACCGTACACGGCGCGTTCGTGTCGTTCGACGGCGTCGACCTGGAGCCGCTGTCGTACGAGCGGGCGACCGCGTCGGTGTGCGAGACCACGACCGCCGCCGCCGCGCTGCTGCCCGCCGCGCCGTCCGCGCCGCTCGCGGACGGGATCCACGCCGCGGCCGGGTTCGAGCTGGTCGAGGTGGGCGCGGTCACCGGGACCCGGTGCGACCGCCCGGTGGTGGACGTGAGCGACCCGGCGTGGGTGCCGAGCCCGGGGTTGATGGAGCCGGTGTACCTGGGCGCGTCGTTCGACGTGGTCGACGCCCCGGAGGGCGGCCTCGTCGATCGGTGGGAGCCGGACGGGTACGGCGGGCTGTACGGCGCCTCCGCGGTGGTGCGGGTCTCGTTGTACGACCGGGACGCCTTCCCCCTGTGTACGCTGACCTACGACGCGTCGGCGGCGGTCGAGCTGGATCCGGCCGCGCTGCTGTCGGGCTCGGGCCAGATCTGGCACGCGTGGGCGCTCGACCTGGTGAACCCGAGCTCGGCAGACTGCCGCGGGCTGGACCCGCTGCTGTACGGCACCACCGACCCCGCCGACCTGGTCGCCCCGATCGCGTTCGGGTTCGGGGTGGGCGAGGTGGTCGCGATGGAGGACGAGCTCGTCGCGCTGTTCGGCTCGGTCCCCGCGGATTGGTTCGCGACCTACGTGACGTACGACCGGGTGAACGCGGTGGAGCAGGGCTACGGCTGGTCGCGCGACCTCGACGGGTGCCTGGTCGGCGACTCGTTCGGGCCGGTGAACCCGATCGAGACCGTCCGCCGCGGTTGGGCGAACAACCTGTACGGGTTCCCGCTGTACCTCGACCCCCTCTGAGCCTCTGAACCGGGGCCTCCCCTCACCCCGACCCTCTCCCCTGCAGGGGAGAGGGGGAAGGGCTGGCCCACAGAGGGGGGATTGTGCCCACTGAAGGGCTGGCCCACGGAGGGGGGATTGTACCCACTGAACCCCCTCTCCCCCGCCTCGG
>JBEBJC010000792.1:0-4280 GCA_040080105.1 Myxococcota bacterium | reverse complement strand
ACTTCGCGCCGTTCATCGACAAAGGGTGGCGGTTCTACGAGGCGCGGGCGCACGGGGCGCCGGCGCTGATCGACACCCTGCTCGGGTGGGTCGCGCGGTGGGACGCCACCGCGCCGGACCACCGCACGATCACCACCGCCCCCGACACGACCCGCGCGCTGAAGGCGCTCGGCTACACCGAGTAGCGGTGAGGTCCGGTGGCCGCCCGGCTCCGGTGACCTCGGTCACTCCAACCGGAGCGTCACCACCACCCCGAGCCGCTCGTGGGTCGCGACGAGCGACAGCCCCCGATCGGTCACCGCCCCGCCGACGAACCCGTCGGGGTGCTGGGTGAGCTCCAGCGGCCCCTCCCCGCCGAGCCAGGTCGCCGAGGCCGCCGCGTCGAGGTCGAGCACGAGCCGCTCCCCAGGGATCAGCAGCTCCCCGGTCTGCGGGCGCCACGCGCCGAGCGCCGGCTGGTGCAGCGACGCGGTGAGGCCCTCGAGCGAGACCCACGTCTCGCCGCCCGCCTTCACCCCGGCCGCGTCGAGGTCGAGCGCCTCGAGGAACATCGGGCAGCTGCCGTCCGCGTTGTCGCAGCTCGGCGCGCTCCACCGGGCTGTGCCGGCGACCTCGAACGTGTCCACGCCGAACCAGTGGGCCACCTCCACCGTGCCGGCCACCACCACCTCGTGTTCGGCGAGCCCGCCGTCCGACCCGGCGGCGAGCGCGTCGCACACCCCGAGCTCGGCGCAGCAGTCGACGTCGAGGTCACACCCGAGGGGCGCGGTGGCCCCGTCCGACCACACGGCCTCGAGCAGCCGCGGATCGTCGACCGGGCCGGAGGCCAGCCGGCGCGGCTTGCGGCACGGCGAGGTCGGGTTCGACGAGTTGTCGCGGTACACCCCCTTCGACGTGCCGAGCGTCGGCAGGCCGCTCGGATCGATGTCGACGCTCACCACCGCCGGCACCGGGTTCCCGAGGCCGGACACCGGGAACTGGCCCGGGTACCGCTCCCAGCTCGCCCCATCGTCGTTCGACAACGCCACCCCGGAGCTCGCGGTGCCCACGAACATCACGTGGAGTGATCCTTGGGGATCCGGCTCGTCCGACGTCACGCTGATCGGGGTCGACGAGTTGAAGGTCGCGCAGCACGGCTGGGTCCAGCTGGCGCCGGCGTCGGTGGTGCGGTTCACCGTGGGCGCTCCGCCGGGGCGCAACATCACCACGTGGTCGAGCGGCGTCCAACCCATCACCCCGTCCCCGGGGTTGATGGCGAACGATGCGGTCCAGGTCGACCCGTCGAACGTCGCGGTCGCGCCGGCGTTCGACGCCATCACCGTGCCGTCGGCGAGGATCGTGACGTGGTTCGCGCCGCCCGGGAGCGCCATGGTGAAGGTGTCGGCGATCACCGCCCACGTCATGCCCGCGTCCATCGACAGGAGCAGCTCGTGGTTCGCGGTCACGAACGCCACCCTCTGCTCGTGGTTCACCAGGTCGAGGATCCCGCTACCGGAGTACACCGACCCGAGGTTGCCCGACCAGCTCCCGTGGGGGGTCCAGCCGGTGGCGCAGGTGCCTCGGTACAACTCGGTGTCGGTCGCGACGATCACGTCGGGCATCGCCGTCGAGGCCGCCGGGGTGGAGGTCATCCACCGGATCGGCGCGCTGGCGACGCTCGACGGGGTCCAGGTGGTGCCGTTCCAGCACGCGACCTCACCCGCGGTGGTGCCGGCGCTCAGCGCGCCCCGGGTCCACCCGAGCACCGAGACGCTCTTCATGTCGCCGAGCGGAACCCAGCAGTTCCCCGGATCTTCCACCGGGTCGGGCGGGCACGCCGTGAGGATCAGCGACAATGACGACAACCACAGCAACTTCACGCGCATCGGGGGCTCCGGACCGGGGCGTGGGGCCCGCGGTCGACCTCACCGTAGGACGCGCCGGGTCGGCGGGGACCCTACGCCGGTCCTACCGTCCGACGCGGCAATCGATCCGCAGGGGCTCCGCGGATTCGGCGTCTGCCCGTCGCGCACCGCTGGCGTGGCGCTTGCAGTACACTGGTCCACCGGAGGTCGGGATGTGGTCCGTGCTCGTAGGGTGTGCGACGCCGCTCGAGGGCGGCTCGGTGCCGCCGATCGACGTCCCCGGCCTGGTCCCGGAGTCTCCCGCCCCTGGCGCGTGGATCGACGACGGCCAAGGGCACGTCACCGGGTGGGCGGTGCAGCTGTCCGGCCTCACCCTCGACGGGGCCCCGCTCGACGCGGTCGACTCGTGGTACGACGCGCCGCGCGCGTTCCCCCGCGGGGTCACCACCCTCGCGCTGTCGGGCACCGCCCCCGGCGGCGAGGTCCACCAGGCCACGTACAGCGTGCTCGCCGGCGACACCGCGCCGGCGGAGGGCCGGATCCGCGGGGCGATCGGCGTACACCTGGGGCAGGCAGCGCTCGACTCGCTCGGCCCGATGTTGGAGCAGCTGCTCGACCCGGCCACCCTGCTCGGCGGCGCCAGCTCGACCCCGATCGTCGACGACGGCACCTACACCGTGTGGCTCGACGGGATCGAGATGAGCGGGCTCACCACCCGGTCGATCCCGCAGGACGGCTCCCTGCTGTTCGGGATCGGCCTGGCCGACCTCGTGGTGCACCTGTCGGTCGACGCCGAGATCTTGTTCATCCCGATCGGGCTCGACGCGGACCTGGTGATCCGCGACGCGGAGCTGCTGACCGAGGTGTGGATCGACACCGACGGCCAGGGAGGGCTCGAGGTGTCGGTCGACGAGCCGATCCTCACGTTCCAGGAGGTGGAGGTCGACGTGGACGACGTGGCCGACTTCCTGGAGGACCTGTTCCTGTCCGACTCCGACGCCCGCGCGATGCTCGAGGACCAGATCGGGACGTTGACCGCCGAGATCCCGGGCCTGGTCGACGGCCTGCTCGGCGAGCTCGACTCGCTGGGGACGATCGAGACCGAGCTCGTCGGCACGACGATCGCCCTGTCGCCGTACTTCCAGTCGGCCGGGGTGACCCCGGACGGGGTGGACCTGGGCATCGACCTCGACCTGACGGTGGGCGACGGCAAGGACCACCGGTACCTGGCGTCGGCCCCGCCACCCCAGCCCGGCGGCGACGACCTGGTGGTGGCGTTGTCGGACGACCTGGTGAACCGGGCGCTGACCGACCTGTGGGCGGCGGGCGCGCTGAACCTCGACCTGCCGGTCGAGGCCGGGTCGGTCGAGTCGGCGATCCTGCTGCTGTTCGGCGGGGGAGGCGGAGGCGGCGCGCTGAAGGTCGAGGCTGGCTTGCCGCCGGTGCTGGTCGAGCGCGACGGCCAGGCGCGGATCCAGATCGGGGAGTGGAAGCTCGGCGTGGACGTCCCCGGTGGCCGGTACGGCGACCACCTGGACCTCGGGCTCCACGCCGACATCGCGGCGGACTTCGTGTTCGACGGGACCACGCTGTCGGTGAGCCTGTCCGACGCCCAGCTCGTGTTGTCGCCGACGGGCGACGCGGACCCGGCGCTGGTCGCGCAGCTGCCGACGATCGCCCAGGGGATGGCCGGCGGGATCGGGCTGCTCGAGTCGCTGCTCGCGTTCCCGCTCGACGGGCTGCTCGGTGGAGGGTCGACCACCACGACCGGCGACCCGTCGGTGTTGTCGGGGATCTCGCTGCCCCCGATGACGTTCTCGCGCGACGGATCGGGGCTCGGCACCCGGATCGACGCGGCGCTGTAGCGGCGCCGCTTACAGCACCCCGGTCCGATCCCCGAACCACGCCATCGCCGCCGCTCCGATCCAGGTCAGCGCGAGCGCCCCCACCGCCCGCCCCGGGCTGCGCCTGCGGACCTCGATCGCGGCCAGGGCGAGCGTCGCCGCCGCGAACCCGCCGACCAGCGCCCACGCGAGCACGCTGCCGGTGCGCAGGCCGATCAACACGAGCCCCGCGATCCCGAGCGACACGTGCCCCAGCAACGCCACCGCGACCGGCCACAGGTCGGACTCGGTCGCGTACGTGAGCACCCAGCGGTCGATCCAGTCGGCGAGAGCGGCCATCCGCTCCCCCTATACCGGCACCTCGCCGCTCGCGAGGCCCACCAGCAGGACCACCCCACACACCACGGCCGCCGCCATGGCGAGGATCGTCTCGACCATCGGAACCTCCTTCCGATCTCGCGTATCCGAGGCCCGCCCCGGCGGTTGTCACGGTCGGTCGCGCGTCCGGTGTCTGTCAGGTCCGGTCTGGGTAGACTGACATGTCAGTCTATCTGGGATACCGGTGGCACCTCCGAGGGGCGACATGAAGCCG
>JBEBJC010000791.1:0-4282 GCA_040080105.1 Myxococcota bacterium | reverse complement strand
GTCGGGGCAGGCCATAGTCTGGGTTAGACCAGCTTTTCCCCCTCTCCCCCATCGGGGGAGAGGGTTGGGGTGAGGGGGAGCACGAAGCGCCGCAAGGTCAGTCGAGCGCGACCTGCGACAACACCTTCGACAGGAACATCCGCCGGTCGGTCGTGCTCTTGCCGTCGGTGCGCATGGCGTTCACGTCCATGTACACGCCCATCTCCTCGAACCCCATCGCCTTGTACATCTCGGTCGACGGGCTGTGGTTCATCGACACCCGCAACACCACGTGGCTGTACAGCTGCGGGTCGATCAGCCGCAGGCGCTCGCGCACCAACGTGCGGCCCACCCCGCGACCGCGCCAGCTGTCGAGCACGCCGAGCTCGGCCAGGTAGAACGTGTGCTTCAACGGGATGAGCCCCGTGAGCACCGTCGCGACGGCCCGGTTCCCGGTGATCGGGATCCCCACCCCGAACCCGACCACCTGGGTCGTGTCGCGGGTCGCCACCAGCGTCACGTTGCCCTCGAGGGAGGTGAGGCGGCGGTACACGCCCTCCGCCTCCGACGGATACCATCGCTCGAAGTACGGGAAGCCGCTGAACACCGTCTGGTAGGCGCCGATGAACCCGGCGCGCCACTGCGACACGTCGTTCGGGGTGACGATCCGGCGGACCGTGATGCCCGGTCCGTCCTTCTGCTCGATCTCAGCGACGATCACGCTCTCCCCCCGGCGGTGACCTCACGCCGCAGAGCGCACGGTCACCACCACCTCGTCCGCGCCGACCACCACCCATCGGACCTGAAGTGGATCGGCGCCCAACGCCACGTACCGCGCGGCGCACTCCCCGACCAGCGACACCGCGGCGGTTCCGGGGCCGAGGGCCGAGATCCGAACTTCGAGCGGAGAGTTCCGCAGGCCGGTCCCGAGCCATTTCAACACGGCTTCCTTGATCGCCCACCCCACGGTCACCCGCTCGGCGTCGTCGAGCAGCGGCCGCTCCTCCGGGGTGAACCAGTCGTCGAGGAACGCGGGGGCGCGCGCCTCGATCCGCTCGAGGTCGACCCCGATCCGACCGCGGTCGACCGCGACCGCGATCGCGCGACCTTCCCGGTGGGAGATCGACACCTTCGCGTTCGGGAACCCGGGCACCACCGCCAGCGGCTCGCCCGTGTCGGCCGAGGTGACCCGGATCTCGAGCGGGTCGACCCCGGTGAGGTCCGCCAGCGCGCGCTTGGCCGCGATCCGCCCGGCCACCCGGTCGCGCACCCGGCGGTCGGTGCCGCGCGCGCGCAGCTCGGACAGCTCGGGGTCGGTCAGCCACGGGGCGGGGTCCTCGTCGGCGTGGGCCTCGGCCACCCGCGGGTCGGTCCGGCCCTCGTGGGACGGCTCGGCGTGCGGGAAGCAGGTCGGGCGCGGGTGCTCGGGCAGCGGGAACCGATCGGCGGGCGGCACCGGCCCGAGGTCGACCAGCGCGAACCCGCGGAGGCGGAGCACCGGACCGCTGACCGAGTCCACGTCGACGTGGTACAGCTCGCCGTCCTGCTGCACGGTGACCGACAGCGGGGCGCCGGGCGCGGGGTGCGACATCAGCCGCACCTCGTCGACGCTGTGCGGCAGCCCCATCGTGTGCGCCACGATCATCCGGTGCAGCCCCGCCGCCTGGAACGCCGCCTCGAGCACGAGCGGCGAGGTGAGCAGCCGGTCGCCGATCGGCCGGTCGTCGGTGCGCGCTTCGCCCACGAGCCCGTCGGCGGACACGCCGTGGACCGCGGTGAGCACCCGGAACGCCGGCCCGTGGAAGAACCGACGGTAGATCGCCGCCTGGTCGACGGACTCGTCGGGCAGGAACACCGACGGCAGGCCGTCGAACGGCTCGGGCTCGCCGAACTCGACCAGCGCGGAGAAGTGGTCGAGCTGCTGCACCCGACCGGTCCGCAGGGTGCGGGTGCTGAACAGCCGCACGTGGGCCTCGCCGTCCCCGATCATCACCGCCTCGGCGACGATCGTGGTCGGCTCCTCCCGGTGCACCTTGATCGGCGCGTCGAACCGCACGTCGCGGGCCCGCCGGTACGCGAGCGGGGCGGGGAACAGCGCGGCGGCGGTCGCCACCATCACCTCGAGCCCGACCACCCCCGGCAGCACCGGCACGCCGTCGATCGCGTGGTCCTGCAGCCACGGGTCACTCGCCCGGGACAACACCCGCGACGCCTTCGCGTGGCCTTCGGACACGTCGAGCCAGTCGAGCAGGGGGTGTCCGGTCCCGGTCGGCGCGGGCACGTCGTCGGAGACCTCGAAGTCGCCGAGGTCCCCGGCGACGACCAGCTCCCCCTGCGTCTGGTCGGAGATGAACGCCGCGAGCAGCGCCGCGCCCGCGTCCGCCGGGAGCAGCTGCACCCCGCGATCGGTGAGCAGCGTGCGCATCCCGCCGCGGATCGCCATCCCCACGTCGTCCCACGCGGTCCAGTCCACGTGGAGGCTGCGCGGGCGGGCGTGGCACATCCGCGCGAGCGCGTCGTTGGCGGCGGCGTAGTCGACCTGGCCCGCGTTGCCGAACCGCCCGGCCACGCTGCCCATACACACCACGTACGCGTCGGGCCCGACCGCCTCGAGCAGCGCCCGGCCGCCGACGGCCTTGCCGTCGAACACCCGGTGGAACGCCGACGGATCTTTGTCCTGGAGCTGGCGGCTCTCCTCGACCCCGGCGCCGTGGATCAACACGTCGACCGGTCCGAACGCGGCGGTGACCTGATCGATCGCCTCCCGCGCCTCGTCGGCGTCGGCGAGGTCGGCCTGCACGTACATCACGGTCGCGCCGAGCGTGCGCAGCTCCACCATGTTCCGCCGCGCCTCGTCGCTGCGGCGCAGCCCCGACAGGGCGGACTCGATCCGCGCCGGGGTGACCCGCTCCCCGGCGAGCTGCAGCTGGGCTCGGATCTGCTCCTTCGCCAGCTTCTCGTCGAGTGGGGTCTCGGCCACCTCCGAGCGGCCGATCAGCGCGAGCTTCACCCGGCCGCGCCGCGCGAGCTCGGTCGCGACCCGCGCGGTGATCCCGCGCCCGCCGCCGGTCAGCACCACCACCGGCACGCCCTCGAACGGCGCCGGATCCGGCGGGCCCTCCTCGAGCAGCCGCACGGTCATCCGCTGACCGTCGTGGGTGTGGAACACCTCGCGCAGCTGGGTCGACGCGACCTCGTCGCACACGGTGCGGGCCACGTCGGTGAGCTCGTGGTCGGGGTGGCAGTCGACCACGGTGATCGTGGTCTCGTCCCACTCGCGCCCGAGCGCCTTGGTGAACCCGGCGCGGGCCCCGTCGACGAACGCCCGATCGAGCGAGACGCCGGGCTCGAACCCGCCGAGGCGGGTCAGGCACACCCACCGCGCGGGGCGGGAGCGGTCGAGCGCGCGCGCGAGGTCGAACACCTCGAGCACGTTGTCACAAGCGTCGATCACCACGGTGTACGGGCCGTCGGCGTCGCGCAGGGCCACGTCGGCGCCGCGCCCGAGGAGCTCGTCGCGGACTGCGGCGGCCTCGGCGGAGGTGCCGAGCACCTGGACCCGGACCCCTTCCCACGCGAACGTCGCGGCGTCACGGCTGCGCGGCTCGAGCGCGACCCGGCGGATCTTGAACGTGTCGGGCAGCTCCACGTGGTCGAGCCGCACGTTCTCGGACGTGGTCAGCCCGGCGCCGAAGTCGAACGAGCCGGTCGACCGGTCGGGGTCGAGGACCTCCGCCCGAACTTCGGACGGAACCGCCGCGGGCGGCTCGGTCCCGTCCCGCCGGGCGTGGAGGTACCGCGCCAGCGCGTCGAGGGTCGGGTGGTCGGCCGGCCGGAACGCGTCGTCGCGGGCGAGCCCGTACCGACCCTGCAGGTCGGACAAGATCTCGGCCTGCTTCACCGTGTCCACGCCGAGGTCGGCTTCGAGCTCGAACGACGGCTCGAGGTCGGACAGGTCGTACCCGGTCTTCTCGGCGACCACCGCCATCAGCTCGGTCAGGGTGTGCTGGTGGTCGCCGCCGGCCTCCACCGGCGCGGGGGCCCGCGGGGTGAACACCGGCGCCACCACGGGCGCCGCCTCGGTGACCGGCTCGGGCTCGAACGTCGGCTCGACCGCCCCGCCGCGCTGGCCGGCGAGGTACTTCGCGAGGGCTTCGAGGGTCGGGTGGTCCGACAGGCGGAACGTCTCGTCCCGCTCGATGCCGTACCGCGCGGTGAGCTCCGACAGGATCTCGGCCTGCTTGACCGTGTCGATGCCGAGGTCCGCCTCGAGCTCGAAGTCCGGCTCGAGCTCGGACGGCTC
>JBEBJC010000790.1:0-4286 GCA_040080105.1 Myxococcota bacterium | reverse complement strand
CGCGCGGCCTGGTGCTCGACGTGGGCGGGACCCAGGGAGACTGGACGCTGCTGTTGGTGCCGGGGTTCAGCACCTGGTACGCCGACGACGGCGGCGAGCGACACGTGCTCGAGGTGCACGGCGAGACCGGCCGGATCGGCGGCAAGTGGCTGGCGTCGGAGGCGGCGGGCCGGCGGGCGGCGATGGCGTGGTTCGGCGTCGGTGGCGCGATCGCGGCGGTCGGCGCTGCGCTCGGGGTGGTGGGTCTGGTGGTGTGGCCGCTGCTGCCGTTCGCGGCGGCGGCGGTGTTCATCGGCGCTTGTGTGGCGTTGGTGGGCCTGTTTCCCTGGTTCGCACCGGCCCGTCACAACCTGACCATACGGTCAGTAACGGATTCTTGACATCAGGTCCTCCGCGCGGTGGTAGCCATGCCCATGACCCACCGCCTGCTGTTGTTGTCGTTCCTGTTGTCCGGGTGTTCCGGAGACGCCGGGAAGCCGGACGGCTCGACGATCGACGACCCGACCGTCGATCCGACCGGACCCCCGACCACCGACGACCCGCCGACCCCGCCCGAGGCCTGCCCCGTGGTGGTGGCGTTCGACACGTCGCCGGGGGTGCAGCCACTCGAGCAGCGGTTCACCGTGACGCTGGACGGACCGGCGGCGGTGTGGGCGACGTGTGCCGCCGACGCGACCCCGGAGGAGCTGCACCTGGTCGAGTCGACCGCCAGCGCCGACACGCACGAGCTCGTGCTGCGCGGGCTGCTCGGCGCGACCGACTACACCTGCGAGGTGAGGCCCACGTGTGGCGGCGATCCGGCGTCCACCTCGTTCACCAGCGGCACCCCGAGCGGACCGCCGCAGTTCGTGGTCGAGTCCGACCCGAGCGCGCAGCTCGACGGGGCCTACACCCTGTTCAACAGCCAGGAGGGCTGCTTCGGCGGCGACCAGTGGGCGCTGATCGTGGACCCGGACGGGAAGGTCCGCTGGATGTACAAGATCGAGGCCGGGTACGTGTCGGACATCGACCTGTACCTGGTGGACTCGGAGCACCTGCACATCGGCGGCGGGTGGGGGCTGCTCGACGAGGGAGAGCCGAACCGCGGGGTGTTCCGCACCATCGACCTGTCGGGCCAGGTGCAGGTCGAGCGGTCCGAGCCCGACTTCGGGATCGGGTTCAACCACCACAGCGAGCCGCTCGACGACGGCACGTACCTGTCCCTCACCGCGCACACCGACAGCCTCGGGACCCACGAGTGGCACGGGGTCGGGATCGAGGTGTGGAGCCCGACCGACGGGGTCGTGTGGTCGTGGGACAGCCAGGCCCTGGTCGACGGCGGGTACATCCCGGAGCCGTCCGCTTTCGCGGGCGACCTGCCGTACCACGCGAACGCGGTGGCGATGGTGCAGGACGCCCACGGCGACGCGGTGTGGGTGAGCAACTTCGGGATGGAGGAGCTCTGGCGGCTCGACCGGGCCACCGGGGAGCTCACCGACGTGTTCGGCGACGGCGGGGACTTCGCGCTGGTCGACCCCGCGGGTGACCCGCTCCCCGACGGCGACTTCCCGTCGGTCCAGCACGGGCCCGACTACCAGGACGACCGGGTGCTGGTGTACGACAACGGCCAGGACGACAACCAGACCCGGGTGGTCGAGTACCAGCTCGACCTCGACGCCCACGTCGCGGTGCAGCTGTGGGAGTGGACCGAGCCCGGGTGGTACCACCCGATCCTCGGCGACGCCGACTACCTGCCCGGCGGCAACGTGCTGGTGACCCAAGGGAACAGCTGCTTCACCCTGTTCGGCCCCGAGTCGTCGATCGTGGAGCTCGCGCCGCCCGCCACCGAGGTGTGGCGGATGTGGTGGCCCGGGAACAACTTCAGCAGCTACCGGGCCGAGCGGTACGACGGGTGCGAGGTGTTCGGCAACGCGCGGTACTGCCCGGCGATCGCGGATCGGATCGCCGAGCTGTCGGCGCGCTGACCGGTCAGATCTGCGCGCCCGCCTTCGCGTGCATCAGCGAGTGGTAGATCACCGCCTGGGTGAGCGACCCGATCGGGACCACCAGCAGGTACCCGACCCCGAGCGTCCCGCAGATCACCGCCAACCCGATGAGCCCGATCAGCAGGTTCACCACGAACACCGCCAGCTTGTACCCGTCGGTGAGCCGCCACGACTCCTCGAGCGCCTGGATCGGTCCCAGGTCCTGGTCGATCAGCGCGATCAGCGCGAACTGCAGGCCGATCCCCAAGATCACGCCCGGCACGATCAGCAGCAGGAGCCCGATCGCCACCGCGAAGGCCAAGATGACGCTGGCGCCGATCGCCGCCGGCAAGTGGTGCACCTCCCCCACCAGCATCGACAGCTCGGCCGGCAGCCCGCGGGCGAGCCGGCTGAAGATCCGCAACATCCCGAGCTGGAAGAAGATCTGCACCAACATGCCGACCAGCGCGACCAACATCACCGCGCCGACCAGCGCCAGGTTCGGCTCGGTCTGCTGCTCCATCGCCATCTGCATCACCTGCTGGGTCACCTGGAACCCGATGCTGACGATGATCGGCAGGAACGCCGCGCCCAGCACCACGACCGGGTTGTCGCGCAGGATCTCCCACGACCGGGTCAGCACCGCCACCGGCTCGAGCGGCACCGGCTGCAGCAGGTCGCCCTCGTTGCTCACCTTTCTCTCGTCCGCGGCACCGCTCGCGAACGGGTTGTCCGAATCCATGTAGATACCCCCTGTCGAATCGCAGGGTATTCGGTTCGGGGCGGATCGGCATTGCACCGATCAGGCGGCGTCGGTCAGCTCGAACTCCTTGAGCAGCCGATCGGTCTTCGCCTTGGTGATCCGGTTCCGCAGCTTCGCCGCCTCGTGGTTGTCGCGGGTCGACTTCGAAAAGGTGAAGGTCGAGCCCACCAGGAACAGCTGCCCCATCAGCAGGTAGCCCTTGATCCACCAGTCCACCGGCAGCAACATCGCGCCGCCCAACGACATCGCCATCGCCACCAACCACGAGACCCACACCTGGATGGTCCACGCGGTGCTGTGTGAGTCGATCTGCGGGGTGTTCTGCTGTTCCACGGGGCCTCCTGCTCCACCTACAGTCGCCCACCCGCTCGAATCGCGGGTGGGGACCGGGTGAACGGCCGGTGAAACGGCTGCGGTCACAGCGTGAGGTCGACCACCAGGTACAGCACCACCGCGAGCCACAGGCCCACGTGCACCACGCTGGACGGCTTCTCGAGCACCTTCGAGAACCCGACGCCCTTCTTCCCGAACAGGACGTTCGCCTCGATCGCCGCGACCAGCAGCGTGGCGATGCCGAGCGGGACGCCGGCCGACATCGCGGCCTTGCCGAACATCGTGAGGTGGCCCGCCGCCCCCATGAAGAACAACATCGGGATCGAGAACAGGGTGTTCGTGCGCGACGCCACGAACGCGCGCGCGCCCGCGTCGGCCGCGCGCGGGTCGGCCGCTCCGCCGCCGGCGACCGTGGTGGTCGACGCGATCACGATCTGCTGCGCCGGCCAGATCACCAGCCACACGTTGAGGAACATCACGATCCCGATCAGCGCCCCGAGCGAGATCGACACGCCCCACGAGGTGCCCATCACCGCGCCGCCGCCGAACACCACCCGCAGCACGATGATCGTGAGGCCGGACAGGAAGGTGAACATCGCGCCCCACCGGAACCACCACAGCGCGCGCGGCACCAGCTTCATGATCGCGCCGGTGCGGACGGGCGCCTCGGTCTCGGCGAAGAACGGCACCTGGACGAAGTTGAAGTAGTACAGCAGGCCGATCCACATCACCCCGGCGAGGAAGTGGATGAACCGGAGGGAGAACAGCAGGCCCTCCTGGGACAACAACGCGAGCGACATCAGCCGACCTCCTAGCTTTCGCGCAAAGGGACGCTTCGTAACGTGCGCCGCTCGCCGCGCAAACCGCCGATGATACGACCCCGGCAGCGGAGGTGTCGGGTGATGTGGCTCGTGTGGACAGCGTGCGCGAACGGGACGGCGGCCCCTCCGCGGGCAGGCGGCGACGCAGAGGCCGGGAGGCTGGTGTACTCGACCACCTGCACCGCGTGCCACAACGCCGACCCCTCACTGCCGGGGCCGATCGGGCCCGAGGTGAAGGGCGCGTCGCGCGCGCTGCTCGAGGCGCGGGTGCTCCACGGGAAGTACCCCGATGGGTACACGCCGAAGCGGGACACCGCGCTGATGCAGCCGCTGCCCCAGCTGGCCACCAGCATCGACGACCTCGAGGCGTACCTCCGATAGGAGGCCGTGGCGCGTAGGCCGCGC
>JBEBJC010000789.1:0-4287 GCA_040080105.1 Myxococcota bacterium | reverse complement strand
GCGGGCGATCGGGCGGGAGGGGATGGCGGGGATGCCGCCGGCCGACCGAGGGGCGCTGTTCGGCGAGCTGGTCGCGACCTGCGGGCGGTGCCACACCGCGCTCGGGCCGCCCGCCGGGCCCGGGTAGGGTTCACTCGTACCGGAGCGCCTCGACCGGGTCGAGCCGCGAGGCCCGCCACGCCGGGTACAGCCCGAACACGAGCCCGATCCCACACGAGAACACCACCCCGCCGACCACCGCCCACGCCTCGAACCGCAGCGGCCACTCGGTCACCCACTGGGTGAGGGCGAACGAGCCGGCAGCCACCAACGCGAACGCGCCCGCGAGGCCGATCGCCGACCCGATCATCGCCACCATCACCGTCTCGGCGACGAACTGGCGCATCACGTCGGCGCGGGAGGCCCCGAGGGCGCGCCGGGTGCCGATCTCGCGGGTGCGCTCGACCACGGTGACCAACATGATGTTCATGATGTTGATCCCGCCGACCACCATGCTGAACACGGTGGTCAGGTACAGCAGCGCCTCGATCGTGCGGAAGATCAACGCCTCGGTCGACGAGGCGTCCGACACCCCCTCGAACCGCCAGCTCTTCACCGTGCGGTCCTGCGCCATCACCACGTCCATCAGGTCGCGCGCGCCGAGCACGAAGTCCTTGAGCGGGCCGTCGTAGGTCAGCGGCGGGCGGATCCGCACCGCGATGGTCCGGGGGTCACCCTGCGAGTCGAAGTTCGTGCGCCAGGTGGTCGACGGGAACAGCAGCCGCTGGTTCCAGCTCCAGCTCCCGCCGGGGCCCATCTCGGCCTTCTCCGCCAGCACCCCGACCACCACGAACGGCACGCCCTCGACCCGGATCACGTCGCCCGGGTCGATGTCGCCTTCGTGGAACTGGGCCCCGACGATCACGACCCGGCGCCGCTCGCGGTACTCGTCTTCGACGAACGCCCGCCCGCGCCCGACCGGGAGGTTCCGCACCTCGAACACCTCGGGACCGATCCCCATCGCGAACGGCGTCAGCTCGTCGCCGTCGACCACGACCCGCTTGTTCTCGGGTCCGTACTCGGCGGTGACGGAGCGGTCGGGCAACAGCGTGCTGTCGCGCAGGTGGTGGAAGTCCTCCTGCTCGACCCCGCGCGCGTCGGGGTTGTCCATCACCACGTCCCAGTCGCTCTGGACGGTGACCACGTCGTCGCCCGTGGCCTCGGCCGACGACCGCCGCAGCACGTCCTTGCCGACCGACAGCAGGCTCGCCATCACCACCAGCGAGCCCGTTCCGACGACCACGCCGGACACGGTGAGCAAGAACCGCAGCTTCTGGTTCCGGAACAGATCCCACGCGGTCAGGAACGCGAACCACATCAGCGCCTCAAGCACTCGACCACGTCGAGCCGCGCCGCGCGCCACGCCGGGACCGAGCCGAACAGCAGCCCGATCCCCGCGGTGGTCCCGACCGACAGCCCGACGCCGAGCCAGCTGTAGTGGCTCTGCCACGAGGGCAGCGCCTGGGTGAGTCCGAAGTTGACCACGGTGACCACCAGCAACGCCAGCGCGACGCCGATCAGCCCGCCGAACATCGACAGCGTGCTGGCCTCGATCAAGAACTGGCTCAGGATGTTGGGCCGGGTGGCGCCGAGCGCCCGCCGCACGCCGATCTCGCGCACCCGCTCGGTGACGCTGACCAACATGATGTTCATCACCCCGATGCCTCCCGCGAACAGGCTCACGCTGGCGATCGCCGCGACGATCAGGTTCAGCACGAGGAAGAACGTGTAGAACTGCTCGAGGAACCCGGAGAAGTCGAGCGACTGGAAGTCGTCGATCCCCCGGTGGTTGTTGAGCAGGGCCGCGTTGGCGAGCTTCACCACCGTGTCGTTCTTCCCCGGCTCCGTCGTCAGCCCGACGAAGAACCTCGCCTCGTCGGGCCGCCCGTCGCGCTTCTCCGCGGTGAGCAGCGGCACGAACACCGACTGCTCCCACGAGAACCCGAAGTGGATGCCCATCATGTCGCGTGTCTCGAGCACGCCGACCACGGTGTACGGCTTGCGCCCGATGAACACGGTCTCGCCGAGCACGTCGGTGCGGCCGCCGAACAGCTCCTCACACAGCGGCTGGGTCAGCACCGCGACCCTCGCCCGCTCGAGGTTGTCCTCCTCTTCGATCAGCCGACCGACCCCGGCCTCCCACGACAAGATCTCGAGCAGCCCCTGGCCCACGCCGACGATGTCCGCCGATCGCCGCTCGTTCGCGGTCGCCCACACCTGCTCCCGCCCGTAGGTGGCCTGGGCCGCGACCGACGCGAGGTACGGCGTGCGCCGCAGCGCCGTCAGGTCCTGGTCGGTCATCCCGCGGTCGTACACCGCCCGGTCGCGCGCGGTGGGCTGCTCGTCCTCCCCCGGGAACCACAACACCAGGCGCGCCCCGCCGATCTCCTCGATCGCGCGCGACAACGTGGCCTGGCCCGACTCGGCGAGCGACAACATCGCCACGATCGAGAACGCGCCGATCGTCACCGACAACATCGTCAGCAACGTGCGGAACGGGTTCGCGCGCAGCGTGCGCAGCGCGAGCGCGGCGGTGAACGCGAGGCTCACTCGATCTGGGCCGAGAGGTCCTTGACCTCGGCGGCGGCGTAGAACGAGTCACCCTCCGAGATCCCGGACACGACCTCGACCTCCTGATCGGAGCGGCGGCCGATCGTGACCTCGACCTTCTCCTTCTTCTTCGCGCCGGTGCCGTCGTCGACCACCCGCCACACGAACGACTTGCCGTCTTCCTCGAACACGGTCTCGGCGGGCAACTTCACCACGCTCGGGTAGTCGCCGATCCGGATCCGGACCTCGGCGGTCATCCCGGGCTTGATGTCGACCGACGACTGGGTGGGGTCGACCTCGACCTTCACGGTGAACACGTCGATCCCACGCGCGCTGTCGAGGTGTCCGGCCGCGGCGATCTGGCTCACGGTGCCGGTGACCTCCTCTCCTGGGTACGCGTCGAGCAAGATCCGCGCGGCCTGCCCGACCGAGACCTTCGCCACGTCGACCTGGTTCAGGTCGAGCTCGAGCAGGAGCCGATCCATCTGCGCGACGGTCATCTGGGGCTCGCCGTTCACCGTCGCGGTCATCCCTGCGGTCACGACCTCGCCCGGCTCCACGTTGCGCCGGATCACCACCCCGTCGATCGGCGACCCGACGATGCAGTACGCCAGCCGATCCTGCGCCGCCTGGAGCTGGACCCAGGCGCTGTTCATCCCGACCCGCGCGAGCTCGACCTGGCGCGCGGCCATGTCGTACTCGGCCTCCGAGATCCCGCGGCTCTTCAGCGCCGCCTCGCGCCGAACCCGCTCGACCTCGGCGTTCTCGAGCTCGAGCTTCGCCTTCGACACCGCGACCTTCGCCAAGGTCACGTCGCGGGCGTACTCGGTGTCGAGGATCGTGTACAGGCGGTCGCCCTTGTGCACGACCTGGCCCTCGGCCACGTCGACCGACGCGACCTCACCCGAGACCTTGCTCTTCATGTCGACTTCGAACGCCGGCGCGATCTTGCCGGACTCGCTCACCTCGTCGACCAGGTCGCCGCGCTGAACCACGCGCACCAGGTTGTCGTCGAGCTTCTCATCGCCGCCGGCGCCACAGCCCGACAGCCAGAACCACGCGAGCCACGTCATCGAGAGACTCCGGACAACAGGTCGTCGCCGAGCAACCAACGGAGGTCGAGCTCGGCGGTGGCCAGGGCGACCGCCAGCGCGGCCTCCTGGATCGCGGAGGCGCGAAATGCCGCCTGCGCATTGAACAAATCTAGGATCGAGGCCGACCCCTGGGCGTACAGGTCCTGCACGATGCCCTGGTTGTCGCGCGCGAGCTGCAGCTGCTGGTGCACCAGCGGGAACCGCGCCCGCAGCGCCTCCACTTCGGCCTGGGCCGACCGGATCTCGGCCAGCAACCGGTTGCGCTCGCTCGCGTTCGCCGCCTCGGTCCGCTCGAGCTCGAGCTCGGCCTGGCGCACGAGCTGCCGGGTGCGCAGCAGGTCGAACGGGTTCCAGGTCAGCACCAGGCCCACGGTGGCCGACGGGACCGGGCGGCCCAGATCCGCCGACTCGAACGTCGGGGCGGGCACCACGAGGTCGAAGGTCGGCAGCTCGGTGGACGGGCCACCCCCGCTCGCCGCCGCCCCGACCTGCGCGCTCCCCTGCACCGACACGGTGGGCAGGGCGCCCGACCGCGCGATCGCGACGCCGGCCCGAGCGCGGTCGACCGAGCGCTCCTGCCGGTCGAGCTCCGGACGCGCCCCGA
>JBEBJC010000788.1:0-4289 GCA_040080105.1 Myxococcota bacterium | reverse complement strand
CCACCGTGGCGCGGGCCGACTCCCCGGTCACCCCCGCTGGCCCGGCGGTCGGCCCGGTGCCGCAGGGGGTCCCCACCGGCAACGCGCTCGCCACCCCCACGATGGGGATGGGGACCGCGCCGATCACCGGCGGCGGCGGTGCGGCGGTGTCCGCCCCCACCACGAGCGGGAGCTTCGTCGAGCAGATCCGCGCCGCGGCGGAGCAACAGAAGTCCGCGATCACCACCCGGGCGCAGTCGGTCAAGGACCAGGTCGGCACCGCGCTCGAGGCCGAACGCAAGCGGATCTCGGACGGGTTCGACCAGCTGATCCAGCGGCTGCAGACGGCCAAGGACACCGCGCTGCAGGACGTGCAGACCCGCAGCGAGGCCGCGAAGACCCGCGTGCGCACCGCGGCGACCACCGAGCGGTCGAACCTCGAGGCCGCCTTGGGCCGCCAGCAGACCGCTGCGCGCCAAGCCGGAGAGTCCGCCGCCCAAGAGGCGATCCGGGCCGCGACCGCCGAGGGCGACCGCGTCACCCAGGGCTGCTCGCAGCGGGCGCAGCGGGCGCGCGAGATCGCGTCGAGCTGGGGCAACCGGTTCGGGGCGCTCGAAGGGGGCGGCGACACCGCGAGCAAGGTGCGCCAGCAGGGCGACCGCCTCGCGCAGGAGCTGCAGAACGGGGCGACCGAGGCTCGCCAGGTGTGTGTCGAGCACGGGAACAGCGCCGCGAGCGACATCCGTAAGGACGCCGAAGAAGTCGCGAACGGCATGGCCGAGAAGATCCAGGAGTCGCGCGACCGGATCGACAAGGACCGCGACGACGCGCTCACCGCGATCGACGACGGGCTCACCGCGGCGCGCGACGGCATCAGCCAGTCGTTCGACCAGACGAAGACCGAGATCGAGGGCAAGCGCACCGAGGCCACCCAGGGGTTCGACCAGCTCAAGGACGGCGCGGTCTCCCAGGTCGACGCGGCCCTGCAGCAGGTCACGACCAAGCTCGACGAGATCGTGACCCAGATGTCCACCGACGTGCAGTCGATGGTCGACGGCGCGGTCGAGGTCGCGTTCGCCCCCGAGGTGTCGGCCGAGATCGACGCCGGCATCGGGCGCACCGTGTCCGAGTACGTCACCAAGCTCGGCGAGTTCGGGACCCAGGCCACCGCCGGGTTCGACCAGGTCCTGACCGACGCCACCGCCGCGGCCACCCAGCAGGTCGACGGCGTGGTGCAGCAGCTCGACACCGTGGCGTCGGGGTACGAGGAGAACGTTCGCGGCAAGGTCGACCAGACCGTGGCGAAGGCCGACGAGTCCGCCGACTCCGCCGTGCTGGACATGCAGAAGATCACGCCCCTCGTCGAGGACGAGCTCCGCAAGGGCGTGGAGAAGGGCCAGTCCGAGTGGCGCCGCCAGATCACCGAGAAGATCGGCGGCACCCTGCACGGCCGGATCGACGAGGTGTTCGCCAAGCAGGACTCGGCCCTGTCGACGCTCGACGGCGAGCTCGGCAAGCAGTACGAGGACGCCCGCCGAAAGATCGAAGACGCGAAGAGCCGCAGCGAAGGCGGGTTCTGGAGTCAGGCCTGGGGCGTGGTCAAGGACGCCGGCTCGGCGGTCGGCTCAGCGATCGGCACCGCGTTCGAGTTCGTGGGCGGGATGGTCGTCGGGTTCTTCGAGGCGGCGTGGGAGCTGCTCAAGGGGCTGTGGAAGCTCCTGTCGACCCCGCTCGGCTGGGTGATGCTCGCCCTGGCCGTGATCCTGGTCGTGATCGTGGTGGTGCTGTTCGGGTGGGAAGCCCTGATCATCGCCGGCATCATCATGGGCATCGCGATGGCCGCCTACTACATCTACCTGGCGGTCACGACCCCGGGCCTGTCGGCGTACGAGCGCGGCAAGCTGTTCGGGCACGCCACGTTCGAGCTCGTGATGGGCTTCGCGGGCGTCGAGTTCAAGGGCGGTTCGCTGCTGCGGTTCACCCAGTGGGGCGGCAAGATCCCGCAGGCCGTGAGCATCGTGCAGAAGGCCGGCAGCGTGGCGAAGGCCGCCGAGATCTACCGCCTCGTGGGCAACCTCGAGCGCACGCTGTCGCTGATCGACAAGGTCGGCGACGTGGGCCGGATCGCCGAGCTCGTGGGCCGGGTGGGCGACGCGGGCCAGCTGGTCTCGTTGATCGACAAGGTCGGCGACGTGGGCCGGCTGACCACGCTGCTCGACAAGGTCGGCGACGCCGGCCGCCTGACCAGCCTGCTCGACAAGGTCGGCGACGTGGGCCAGCTCGGCTCGCTGATCGACAAGGTAGGCGACGCCGGGCGCCTGTCGTCCCTGATCGACCGGGTGGGCAGCGCCGAGCGGCTCACCACGCTGCTCGATCGAGTGGGCAACGCCGACCAGCTCGCCGGGCTGCTCGACAAGGTCGGCGACGCCGAGCGCCTGTCGACCCTGATCGACAAGGTCGGCGACGTGAACCAGCTGTCGGCGCTGATCGACCGGGTCGGGAACGCCGAGCGGCTCGGGGCGCTGATCGACAAGGTCGGCGACGTGAACCAGCTCACCACCCTGCTCGACCGGGTCGGCGACGCCGAGCGGCTCACCACGCTGATCGACAAGGTCGGCGACGTGAATCGGCTCACCGCCCTGCTCGACAAGGTCGGCGACGCCGAGCGGCTCGGGGCGCTGATCGACAAGGTCGGCGACGTGGAGCGGCTCACCACCCTGCTCGATCGGGTCGGCAACGTCGACACCCTCGCGGCGTTGATCGACCGGGTCGGCAACGTCGACACCCTGGCGGCGCTGATCGACAAGGTCGGCGACGTGGACCGCCTGGGCTCGCTGATCGACCGCATCGGCGACGCGGACCGCCTGGTCGGCCTGCTCGACAAAGCCGGCAACGCCGACCAGCTCGTGGCGCTGCTCGACAAGGTCGGCGACGCCGATCGCCTCGCGGCGCTGCTCGACCGCGCGGGCAGCGGCGAGCGCCTGTCGTCGCTGCTCGACAAGGTCGGCGACGCGGGCAAGCTCGACGACCTGCTCACCCGCGCCGGCAGCGCCGACACGCTCGACGCGTTGCTGGCGAAGTGCCCCGACGCCGAGCAGCTCGCGCGGATCCTCGCCGACGGCAACGACCCGAAGCTCGCGCTGAAGATCCTCGAGGGTGGCGCCACCCCCGAGGAGACCCTCGCGCGCCTCGCGAAGGTGCAGGACGACGCGGCGCGGGTCGCCGAGCTCGAGAACAGCGGCGACCTCGCGAACAGCACGTTCCACGGCAGCAACAGCGACATGTTGCCGGGGCTCGAGCAGACCGGCGGGAAGATCAAGCCGGCCCGGCAGCTCCAGGAAGAGGGGCTGATGCCGAAGACGGGCGAAGGAGACCTGTTCTCCGGCAGCACCGGTCCCAAGGACTTCATCTCGGTCGGCCAGGGTGAAGCCGGGATGGGGACCAGCATGGCCTACGCCGAGGCCAACCAGGTCCTGTCGCACTACAACCCGCAGCTGCTGAAGGTGGAGGAGCTCCAGGCCGAGATCGCGCGCCTGCGCAACATGGTCGATCACTACGACGACATGGGCTTCCTGACCAACCACATCCCGAAGCCGAAGATCACGCAGCGGCTGTCGCAGCTCGAGCGCGAGATGCAGCTGCGCGAAGCGTTCCCGCACGATCACCCCCGGTACCTCGGCGGCCCCGGCAACGAGTCGAACTACCCGATCCTGTTCGAGTTCGACGGGAGCGGCCTGCGCACCGCGGCGCGCGGCGACGTGAGCCCGGGCGGGATGCTCGGCGGCGAGGCGTCGGTGTACGACCAGATCAACCTCGGCGAGCGGTTGGTGCGGGTGTTCGTACCCGAGGCCCACCGCGCCGAGGCCGCGGCCCAGCTCGAGCGGATCCTCGGGCACAACAACTTCGAGGTGCTGTCGCTCGAGGGCGCGCGCGCCGGCCTGAACACGGCGGGAGACGCCGCCACGACCGGCGACGCGACCCTGAACGGCCTGCGGGGCCTGCAGGACTCGATCGAGCAGATGTTCGCGTTCGGGAACCAGATGATCGGCGCGCGGCAGATCGAGGCGCTCGCCGCCGATCTCGGGGTCGAGGCGTCGCGGCTCGCACCGGCGCTCGGCCGGGTCGGCGGCGACGTGAACGCGCTCCGGTCCCTCGTGCAGAAGGCGGGCGGCAACCTCGACGCGGTCGAGGGCCTGCTGAACCGGGTGCCCGACGCGAACCAGCTCGGGCGGCTGCTCGACAAGGCCGGTGACGCCCGCAAGCTCGACGAGCTGCTGACCGAGGCCAAAGACCCGAACCAGCTGCTGAAG
>JBEBJC010000787.1:0-4299 GCA_040080105.1 Myxococcota bacterium | reverse complement strand
TGGTCACGACCTCCTCCTCCCGACGCGGGCGGATGGGCGTGTCCGACGGGGCACGGGTGAGGCGTTCGAGCAGATCCTTCTTCGACATGGAGCCCTTTCTTCCGGGCCGCCGGATGACGGCGGCGAGACCTCTGGCTGGCCCGATCCGATGTTGGACTACCAACATCGGCTCCGGTCACGTCCGGACGCGGAGCTTCGGCCCCAACCCTGACCGGCTTAACGGCTTCCAGGGTGCGCGCCGAGAGGAACTCGGCCTCGCCAACGTTCCGCGGGAGGATTGCCTAACCCAGGCTGCGCAGGCGGCGCAACTGCTCTCGCAGGTGTCGGAACGCCGGTGAGGCCACGATCCCCACCACCGCTCGCGGTGGTTGTCCGATCCTGGCCCCGAGGTCGTCCTTCGACAGGGGTACAGACGTGATCGGCATCGACGGGTCGCGCGCCAGGTCGCGCACCGTGCGTTCCGCGGCGTCCGACGCCACCACCAGCTCGGCGACCCGGCCGTCCCGGATCGCGAACTCGACCGCGTCGTGCCCCCCGATCAGCGCGCCCGCCCGCGACGCGAGCGACAGGCCGTCGTACACCGAGGCCAGCACCAGCGCGTGGACCCTCGCCCGCAGCCCGGCGGGGTCGGCGGGGGCCTTCAGCGCGTGGGACAGCCGCTTCGGCTCGGCCTCGAGCCGATCGAGGCACGCGGCGGTGGGGTGCACCCACGCCCCCCGGCCGGGCAGGCGGCCGCGCAGATCGACCACCAGCTGACCTTCGGGGTCGAGCACCAGCCGGACCAGGTCGTCGCGTGCCGTATCGTCTCGGCACGCGACGCAGGTGCGTTGCGGGACGTGGTCCTCGGGCTCGGTCACTCGCCTGCCGGCTCCTCGGGGCTCTCCTCGTCGACGTGCTGGCGACGGTTCGCCTCCTCCATGATCAGCTGCCCGACGAGCTCGTCGGCCGCGTTGACCATCTGCTCCGCCAGCTCGTCGTCGATCCCGAGCACCGCGGCCACGTCGTTCGCTTCGGCGTCGGCGAGCTCTTGCGCGGTCCGGAACCCGTTCCGCACGAGGTGGTCGACCATCTCGTCGTCGAGGGTGCGAATCCGGGCGATCTCGCCGCGGGCCGAGGCGAGCATCTCCTGGTGCTTGCTCTCGCTGTAGATGTCGATCCGCCAGCCGGTGAGCTGCGCGGCGAGCCGCACGTTCTGCCCCCGCCGACCGATCGCCTTCGCCAGCTGATCGTCGGGCACCACGAGCTCCATCGTGTTGCTGCCCTCGTCCACGTACACCCGCTCGACCTTCGCCGGCGCGATCGCGTACTTGATGAACCACTCGGGCTCGTGGTGGAACGGGATGATGTCGATCGCCTCGCCGCGGAGCTCGCCGACCACCGCCTGCACGCGCGAGCCCTTCAAGCCCACGCACGCGCCCACCGGATCGACATCGGGGTCGGTCGACGACACCGCGATCTTCGCCCGGTGCCCGGGCTCGCGCGCACACGCCTCGATTCGCACGATGCCTTCGTAGATCTCCGGCACCTCCATCTCGAACAGCTTCATCAGCAGCCCGGGGTGGGTGCGCGACAACACGACCTGCGGCTGGCGGCTGGCCCGGTTGATGTCCAGCACGAACGCCTGGATCCGGTCGCCGGGGCGGTAGGTCTCCGTCGGCACCTGCTCGCGGCGGGGGAGGATCGCCTCCGCCCGGTTCAGGTCGACGATGATGTTGCCCTTCTCGAACCGGCGGACGATCCCGGTGATCAGCTCGCCCTTCCGATCCTTGAACTCGTTGAACGTGACCTCGCGCTCGGCGTCGCGGACCCGCTGGTTGATCAGCTGCTTCGCGGTCTGCGCGGCGATCCGGCCGAGCTCGCTCGCGTCGACGATCTTGCCGTACGAGTCACCGACCTGCCACGACACGTCCTGGACCCGGGCCTCCTCGAGCGTGATCTCGATGTCGGGGTCCTCGACCTCCTCGACCACCGTGCGCCACTCGATCAGCTCGACCTCTCCGGCCTCGGGGTTGTACTGGGCCTCGATGTCTCGAGTCATCCCGTACTTCTTGCGTGCGGCAGCCACCATCGCGCTCTCGAGGATCTCGATGATCACGTCGCGCGGGATGTTCTTCTCTTTTTGGAACGCATTGATCAGGTTCTCGAGATCGCTGGTGATCATGACGCTCCCTCCGCCAACTTCTGGTATTCGTCGAGATCGAGCACGAGGTGTGCGCGCTCGATCAAATCGAGTGGGATTCGATGTTCTTGGCCGTCGACCGTGATCGTGAGCTCGTCCTGTTCGACCGCGCCGATCAAGCCGAGGTAGCGGCGGCGGGGCGGACCTTCGGACAGCTTCAGTCGGACGCGGTACCCGCGGAACCGCTCGAAGTCTTGGCGACGCTGCACCGGGCGCTCGATGCCGGGGCTCGAGACCTCGAGGTGGTAGCTCGAAGCGATCGGGTCGGCGGCGTCGAGCACGGGCGACACCTGCTCGGACACGTCGGCGCAGTTCTGCGCGCTGACCCCGGTCGGCCCGTCGATCGACAGGCGCAGCAGGGAGCCTTGGCGGCCGGAGCCCCACTCCACCGCGACCAGATCGAATCCCAGCCGGGTGACGGTCGACTCCACCAGGGCACGGATCTTGGTCTCGAGGGTACGGGCGTCCACTGCGTTCTCACGAGGCCCCGAAAACACGAAGGGGGACCGGTCACCTGACCGCTCCCCCGACTCGGGTTCGCTGTTGTTTCGCCCTTCTAACCGGCGCGGGTATCCCCCGCCACCGATCTCTCCTCACAGCTTCTTCTTCGCTTCCTTGGCGGCGTCGGAGCTCTTGCAGGTGCCTTCGGTGGCACCCTTGTAGAACGCCTTGGCTCCTTCGGCCTGGCCCATCGCCTCGAACGCCTCGCCCTGGCGGTAGAACGCCCAGCACTTCCACGCCGAGTTCGGGTGGTTGTTGATCACCTTGTTGAACTCGGTGATCGCCGCCCGCCAGTCGCCCTCGTTGAAGAACGTCTCGGCGTAGCGGTACCGGATCTCGTCCATCTCGGCGGCGCCCACGTGTTGCTGGATCGCCGCGCCGAGCACGGCCCGCGCCACGGTCTGGCGACCGTTCTTCATGTGGTCGGCCGCGGCGGCGAGCTTTCCCGCCGCCGTGTCCGGCATCTCGGTCGGCACTTCGGTCGCGGCGGGGCCGGTGGTCCCGGTGGCCGGGGGCGTCCCCGCGGTCGAACCCGGCGCGGGCGCCGGCGCCGGTCCCGGTGGCGGCGCGGTGATGCCGAGGTCCTTGTCGGACGGCGGCGGGGGCGGCTTCAGGGTGAGGAACTTCTCGATTTGGGCGAGCCGCATCTCCGCGTGCAGCTGACGCCGCTCGCCCGTGAGCTGCTGCTCACCGACCGCGCGGTTCAGCTCGGCGACCTCGAACTGGAGCACCTCGATCGCGCCGCGCAGGCGGACGACCTCGGCGTTGACCTGGTCGATGTTCTCGAGGCGCTGCGCCTGGGTCTTCCCTTGCTGGCGGATGACCTCTTCGAGCTGCTCGATCCGCAGCTCGGACTCTGCGAGGAGGGACTCGAGCTGAGCGAGGCGAACCTGCGCGCTCGATACCTGGCGCGCGTACTCCGCGGTCGCGGACGAGCCCGCGACGGCCGGGGCGGGCACCGCGGACAGCGCGAAGAGCGCGCCCGCGAAGATGCCCGCCACCGAGCGACGAACGCCGGGAAGCCGCGCGATCATTCGGTCGCGAGCAGCTCGGCGCGGCGGTTCTTGGCCCACGCGTCTTCCGAGTGGCTGCGGTCGAGCGGGCGCTCCTCACCGAACGACGTGGTGGTCACCTTGCTGCCGGCGACGCCCGCGCCCACCAGGTACTGGCGGACGGTGTCGGCGCGACGCTGGCCGAGGGCGAGGTTGTAGTCGACCGTGCCACGCTCGTCGCAGTGGCCCTCGATCCGCACCTGGCCGGTGACCGACTGGAAGCAGCTCATCTGGCTGTCCAGCACCCGCTTCGAGTCGTCGCGCAGCGCGGCGCGGTCGAAGTCGAAGCCCACCGTCACGTTGCGGCAGGACAGGTCCATCATCTTCACGGTCAGGCCGCCGCGCAGCACGGAGCTCGTGCCGTCGGTGTTGCTGACCTTCACGTCGTACACGCCGTCGACCAGGCCGGGGATGACCACCGACAAGGTGTTGCCGGACTCGATGGTCACTTCCTGGCCGCGAAGCTCCATCGGGCCGGTGAACAGGACGTTCGCGCCCTCTTCGAACGCGGAACCGTAGATCTTGGCCGTGACCGAGGTCTTCGGTGCGATCGTCGATGGGCTGATC
>JBEBJC010000786.1:0-4314 GCA_040080105.1 Myxococcota bacterium | reverse complement strand
GGCGACAGGCGATCGCGAACCACAGCCACCCGCGCATCTGGCCTCCGGCCCCGAGCGTTATCCGGCGCCGGACGCACCGACCAGGCCGCTCACGGCGTGATCGACACCGGCAGCCCCGGGGCCCACGCCTTCGCCTGGTCGTCGTAGTACGGGTACGCCGCGCTCGCCGGGCCGGTGAACGTGCCTGGCACGGTGGCCACGAGATCGAGGGCGATCTCGTGCACCTCGCCGACCCCGAGGCCCTGCCAGTACAACGTGACCTCGCGCGGGCGGGTCTCGAAGAACGCGATCTCGCCCCGGTCCTTCAGCTGCTCGAGCTGCCACGCGGCCGGCTCCAGCCCGGCGGGCAGCCCGATGCGGGCGATCGGGTCGGGGACCACTTCGCGGGTGGCGTTGCGGAGCGTGGCGGTGAGCCGGGCGGTGTCGCCCAGGGTCAGCGCGTCGTCGTCCAGGTGGGTGGTCAGCTCGACCCGGCGGTCCGGATCCGAGGCCGGGGACTCACTCGACCAGCCGACGTCGAGCGCGTACGGGATCGATCCGCGGTCCATCCGGACCCGGATCGTGTGGTCGCCCGGGCCCAGCGGCAGTTCGAGCGACACCGGGTCGTGGCCGCCGAGATCGACCTCGGTCGACGCGACGACCGCGCCGTCGACGGTGACCTCGACCCGGCTCGTCCCCGCCGCCGCGGCCTCCGCCTCCGACGCCGCGGCGATCGCCTTCAGCGCGAGCGCGTTGCCCTGGGTCGCGCCCCACACCCCCGCGCCCGACTGGTTCTGGTGGAACCACCGCACCGCGCGGCTGGCCGCTGCCCGGTCGCCGGCGCGGAGCAGCGCGAGCGTCGACAGCGCGGTCGCCTCGACCAGCAGGTTCTGGTTCTCGCTGCGGGTGATCGAGGTCTCGCTGCCGGGGAAGCTGCCGTCGCTCGCCTGCAGCGATGCGAGGCGAGCCGCCGCGGCCTTTCCTTCGGCGGGGCGCGTGGCGAGCAGCGTCATCGTCGCGAGCGCGAGGCGGTACGGATCGCGGCTCCGCTGGGCCATGGCGCTCTGGGCCGCGATCTCCTCCGGCAGGTCGGTGTGGCCGGTCTCGACCAACGCGTAGGTGATGTAGGCGTCGAGCACCTCGGGCGGGGCGGTGCCGTACCCGTGGGCGCTCGCGCCGGTGATCGCGTACCCGCCCTTGCCGTCGCGCTGCTGGTACAGGTAGGCCACGTTGTCGCGCAGCAGGCGCTCGCCGACCGGGAACACCTTCGCCATGTCGGTGAACTCGAGCAACCCGAACGCCGACAGCGCCTCCTTGCCCGGGCCGCTGCCGAACGTCTCGAACCCGCCGCTGCTCACCTGGTACCCGGCGAGCCGGTCGTACCCCGCGCGCAGCACCGCCTCGCGGTCCTTCACCGCGTCGCCCCGGCCCGAGCGATCGAGCAGGTCGAGGATCACCACGTTCGGGTAGTTGGTCGAGCTGGTCTGCTCGAAGCACCCGCCCGGGGTGCGCACCATCTGCTCGATGCCTTCGGTGAGCTCGGCGACCGAGCTCGGGAACACCGTGAGGCGACCGGTCACCGAACCTTCGATCGGGGCGCCGATCGACACCGCGTGGGACACCACGCCCTCGACCACCCCGGAGAAGGTGCGCTGGAGCGGGAACCCGCGCGGCTGGATCGGGATGTGGTGCTCGACCCCGTCGCGGCGGTCGCCGGCGATCGCGGCCACCCGCACCTCGGCTGTGCCGCGCCCCGGCGGCACGGTCAGGCGCGCGTACACCGTCCGCCGCTCGCCCGCGCCGAGGTCGAGCGCGCGGGGCCAGTCGCCGACGGTCAGCAGCGAGGCCTCGACCCCGAGCTGCACCGGCGAGCCGGCGCGCCGGTCTTCCAACGTGATCGGCAGCCACAGCTGGTCACCGGTCGACAGGGCCTGCGGGACGCGCACGTCGACCGCGAACGGCAGCGTGCTCGACAGCGTCGCCTCTCCGCGGCCCACGGCGCCCCCTCCGACCCCCTCGGCGACCACCCGGAACCCGGTGACCGCGTCGGACAGCTGGAACGTGGTGGTGGCCGCGCCGGAGGCGTCGGTCCGCAGGCTCGGCAACCACGCCACCGTGTCGCGGAAGTCGTCGCGCAGCTCGACGTCCTTCACGTCCTCGTCCTGCGCGGGGGCGTCGACGGGGGCTCCGGCCGGCGGCGGGGCGAACACCCGGCTCGGCGCCTTCGCCGGCGCCGGCGCCGGCGCCGCGCTGGGGCGGGCAGGCGGAGGTGGGCCCCGCAGCGACTCGTCCCGCGCGCCGCGCTGGGCGGCCGCGTCCGCGTCCGCGTAGCCCATCGGCACCAACATCTGCCGATCCCACCGGTTCGCCTCGCGCTGCTGCTCCTCCCACTGCGCCGTGAGCCCGCGCACCGAGTCCCAGTCGAACCGCCGCCACCCGCGGGTGCCGAGCGCCAGATCGAGGCCGAGCGCGCCGTCGGCGTTGTCGGGCTCGAACAGCGGAGCCACGTCGCGGATCGGCTCGGGCAGGTCCGCTTGGAGCAACACCGCCGCCCGGAGGTCGTGTTGGTCGTCGTCGGCGAACGACATCACCGCGTCGTCGACCACCGCGAGCGCGAGCTCCGCCGGCACCGGCCGGCCGTCGGGGTCGCGCGTCTCGACCGACAGGGTGACCGAGTCTCCCGGGGCGTAGCCCTGCCGATCCGGGGTCACCGACACCGCGAGGGCCCGGCTCTTGTTGCGGAACACGAGCCGCTCCGCCATCGGCTGCAGGTCGCGGTCGAACACCGTGACCCGGGCCACGCCCTGCGCGCCCGACAGGGCCGGGTCGCCGCTGCGCAGGTGCACCGTCTTCTGCACGCCCGCCGCCACCGAGAACGCGGCGCGGTCGAGCACCTGTTCGTGCTGCGCCGCGACGACCACGAGCTGGCGGCTCTCGGTGCAGGTCACGCCGACCCGGACCGCCTGCTGGACGCCCTCGAGGTCGTCGTGGTGGCGCAGCACGCAGCCCCGGCGCCTCACCTCGGGCAGAGCGAACACGGCGTCGACTCCCGAGCTGCGCGGGACGTGGGCCGAGTACCGTCGGCCCGCCTCGGGGGTGAGCTCGACCACGCCGCGCCCGTCGACCGAGGCGTCGAACGACCCGACGGTCGCGCCGCGGTCGTCGCGGATCGTGCCGCGCAGGTCGGCCGGCGCGCCGTGGGCGTCGGTGCCCTCGAAGTACAGGCGGGCCGGCAGCCCGGCGACCCAGTCCCCGCCCTCCGGGAAGAACGCGAGGCCGACCTTGTCGAGCACCACCGGGACCGAGCGGGTGATCGACTCGGTGACGCCGCCGTCGTCGACCGACACCGTGACCAGCACGTCGGGCGAGCCGAGGTCCGCGGGCAGGGTGAACCGGATCGGCGCCACTCCGGACCCGTCGGTGTGCAGCGTCATGTCCGGCTGCGCCTGGCCCGCGATCCGAACCCGCAGCGCGAGGTCGGCGTCCGCCACCGGCTCGCCGGTCGCCCGCTCGACCCGGATCGTCGCCGAGACCTCGTCCCCCGGCCCGTAGCCGTCGCGGGCGAACTCCAACGTCTTCTCGACCCGCGGCGCCTGGAAGTTCGCCACCGCGAACGTCCGGTCGACCGTGGTGCCGTCGGGCGAGGTCAGGCGGACGGTCCACGTCCCGCCGGCCGCGTCTGCGGGAAGCTGGAGCGCGCCCGGCCCGGAGGCGTAGGTGGTGGACACGACCACCCCGCGCGGGTCGACGAGCTGCACCGCCGCGCCGGCCGTGGTCGAGCCGAACCGGTGATCGAGGGTCCACGCTCGCAGCTGGACGGTGTCGCCGGGCCGGTACAGCGGTCGGTCGAGCTGCACGTGGCTCCGCCAGCGCGGGTGCTGGGCGTACGACAGCTCGAGGTCGGCCATCAGCGCGCGCGCGTCGGCGGGGAACGGGTCGCGCCGGGTGTCCGGCGGGCCCGCGGGGCGGGTGGACACCGGCGTGTCGGCGAGCTCGGGGATCTCGGCCCTCGCCAGGGTACACAGCGCGATCAGCGCCGACAGCGGGATCAGTCGGTTCATCGGGCACACTCCTCCCGCGCAGCCGGCGGCCGCTCGGGTGTGGTCGGTCGTGCAGGGCACGTCGGGACGGGGCCGCACCGCGCGACCCCCGGGTGAGCGACCAACGAGCGGCGGCGCCCGACCTTTCAGGGGATCGCGAGCGCAATCGCCGCGAAGTAGGTCGGCTCGCCGCGCGAGCCCGTCCCGGGCTCGATCGCCACCGCCGCGCGCGCCGCGGCGATCGCGTCGGGCGGGGGGAGGCTGCCGAGGATGCCGTCGAGGGTCTGCGCGGTGA
>JBEBJC010000785.1:0-4316 GCA_040080105.1 Myxococcota bacterium | reverse complement strand
GTCCACGCCCCGCCCGGCGTACCCCAGGTTCTGCGCCACGGTCAGGTGGGGGAACAGGTGCGCGTCCTGCGGGACCCACCCGACGCCGCGCCGCCACGCCGGCACCGCGTCGGGGCCGTGCCACCGCTCGCCCCACGCCACCACCGGGCCGACCGCCGACCGCTCCACCCCCGCGAGCACCCGCAGCAGCGTGCTCTTCCCGGCGCCCGACGGCCCGGACACCCCGACGAACGGCGCCGCGGTCGTGAGCGCGAGCCTCGTCGCGCCGCCCCGCACCGCCACGTCCAGCACGAGCCACGGGTCATCCATCCTCGAGGTCCAACCGGACGCGTTGCCGCCGGACCAGGAGCTCGAACAGCGCGAGCGCGCCGAACGACAGGGCGAAGCTCGCGAGCACCAGCGGCCGCGCCTGGGCCTCGCCGTCGGGGGCGTCGAGCAGCGCGTATACGGCGAGCGCGATGGTGCGCGTCTTGCCTTCGATGTTGCCGGCGATCACCGCGGTGGCGCCGAACTCGCCGAGCGCGCGGGCGAACGCGAGGACGGTCGCCGCCGCGATCCCGGGCAGCGAGAGCGGCAGGGTGATCCGGGCCCAGGTGGCGGCTGGGGGCGCGCCCAGGGTGAGCGAGACCTCCTCGTACCGCCGGTCCACGGCCTCGAACGCCGACCGGATGGTCAACACGTACAGCGGGAACCCGACCACGCCGGCGGCGAGCACCGCGCCGAACCACGAGAACACCACCGGCACGCCCGCGTCGGCGAGCGCTGCGCCGATCGGGCTCGAGCGCCCGAACAGGCGCAGCAGCACCAGGCCGGTGATCACCGGCGGCAACACGAGCGGGGCGGTCACGACCGCGGTGAGCGCGGACTTCCCGCGGAACCGCCACCGCGCGAGCGCCCACGCCACCAACACCGCCGGCGGGAACGCGAGCGCGGTCGCGGCGGTCGCGACCGACAGCGACAGCCCGATCGCCGAGATCGGGTCGACGGTCACGGGTGGGGGGCCGGGGTGAAGCCGGCGGCGGTGAACACCGCCATCCCGGTGTCGCTCCGGCAGAACGCGAGGAACGCGGCGGCCTGTGCCGCCTGGTCGGAGCGGGCCACCACCGCGGCCGTGACCACGATCGCTGGGTAGCTGTCCGGCGGCACCGGGAACGCCACCTTCACCCGCGGCTCGATCCGGGCGTCGGTGGCGTACACGAAGCCTGCCTCGGCCTCGCCGGCCGCGACCCACCCGAGCGTGGTGCGCACGTTGTCGCCGCTGACCACCCGGTCTTCGACCGCGTCCCACGCGCCGAGCGCCCCGAGCGCCGCCCGCGCGTACCTCCCCGCCGGCACCGACTCTCCGGCGACCGCGAGGTGGCGCACCTCGGGACGGGCGAGGTCGGCGACCCGGGTGAACGTCCAAGGCGACGACGCCCCCACCACCACCACCAGCGTGTTCCCCAGCAGGTCGACCCGGGTGGCGGGGTCGATCAGCCCGCGCGACGCGGCGTGGTCCATCCACTCCCGATCGGCCGAGAAGTACAGGTCGGCGGGCGCCCCGGCCTCGAGCTGCTTCGCCAGGCGAGACGAGGCGTCGAACGAGAACGTGACCGGAGCGTGGCCCGCGGCGGTCCACGCGGCGCCGACCTGCTGCAGCGACTCGGTGAGGCTCGACGCGGCGAGCACGGTGAGCCCGGGCTCGGCGGCCCGCGCGGGGACAGCCGCCAGGGCGAGCACGGCGGACACGAGCGTTGCGCGGGTCATGGCGAGGACCTGTATCTGAAAGTCAGTTGCACGAACAGGCAGTACCCCGGGGCCTGTGGCGAGCCAACCCCGCCGCGATACGCCTCCGGGGGAGGCGACATTGGAGCTCGAAGGGCTCGATCGGGTGGACTGGAGCGGGCTGACCCACGCGTACGGGCCGGCCGACGACGTGCCGGGCCTGCTGCGCGAGCTCGCGGCCGGCGAGGACGCCTTCGACGCGCTGTTCGGCAACGTGTGGCACCAGGGCACGGTGTACCCCGCCACCGCCCCGACGATCCCGTTCCTGCTCGAGCTCCTCGACCCCCGCGCCGATCCCCCGGGGGCGACCGCGCTGCTGACGTTGCTGACGTGTATGGCGACCGGCCACGGATACTACGAGGTGCACCAGCACCTCCCGTTCGGCGACCCGATCGAGGACGGCGTGCTCGACGGCGAGCGCTCGGTGGTCACCGCCGCGCACCTGGCGGTGTGCGCCGGGCTCGACCGGATCGCGGCCCGCCTCGCTCACCCCGAGGCCGACGTTCGCGCGCACGCCGCCCGCGCCCTGGGCGCGCTGCACGGCGTCGGGGCCCGCGCCGCCGCGCCGCTGCTCGACCACCTCGAGCGCGAGGGCGAGCGGCTGGTGCGGGCGGTGGTGTTGGACGCGCTCGCTGGGCTGTGGTGGACGTCCGAGGCGTCCGAGCTGGTTCGGATGTCCCCCGCGGGCCGCGCCGCCCCGCTCGATCGGGACGAGGTCACCCGCGGGCGGGTGTCGTCTGCTCTGCTCCTGCCGCGGTCGACCCCGGTCGAGCGGGTGGTCGCGGCCGACGCCACCCTGCCGTGGACCGACGCGCTGCCCGACGTTGAGGCCCTCGCCCGGGACCTCGGCGACGCGGGGCCCGACCTCGGCGCGTGGGGAGACTTCGGGTCGCGGCGGTGGTTCCAAACCCGCCCCGAGGTGTCACTCGCGGTGCTGGTGGCGCGGGTGCGCGCAGCGGTGGCCGGCGGCGACGCCCCCCGCCCGCTCGTGGTCGAGCTCGCCGACCACCTCGCGTCGCGCCGGCTCCGACCGGAGGTGGTGGGCCTGCTGGTGGAGCTGCTCCGCGCGCCGAGCCCGTCGGTGCGGTTCCAGGCGGCGCAGCAGCTGCGGCACTGCGGGCTCGCGGTCCGGGCCCACGCCGACGCGGTGGCCGAGGCCGCTGCCGACCCGGCGCTCGCGCCGCTGCTCGCGCGCCCGTTGTGCCTGATCGGCCACCCGGAAGGGGAGCGGATCGTCGGGGAGGTGCTCCGCGGAGACGACGACCTGGTGCTGCTGTTTCTGGTGGAGCACGTCACCGCCGCGAGCCCGCCGCAGTGGGAGGCCGTCCTGCGCGCCCGGGCCACCCGGTCGGAGGCGAGCGCCGAACCCCAGCTCCAGTCCCCGTCCGGGCTCGACACCTGGTCGTTCGCCGCGACCACCCGCCACGGGGGCAGCTCGCTCACCGGGGATCGGAAGAACCTCGCGCGCCGGATCGACGCGGCGCTGACCCGCATGGCGGGGGGCGCCACACCTGGTCGCAAGCCGTCCGCGGTCGACGACGCCGAAGGGGAGGGGCCGCCGTCGTGGAAGGCGGTGGACGCGCTCGCGGCGAGGCTCGAGCGCACCGGCGACCCGGGCTCGGTCCGAGACTCCCTGGTCCGTCAGCTGGTGCCCAAGCCGTGTGGGCGCGCCGCGCTGGAGCTGTTGCTCCCGCTCGGCCTGCCGCCGTTGGGCGTCCCGGTGGTGGAGGCCCTGCTCGCCGACGACGACGGAGGCAGCATCGGCACGGTGGAGGAGGACGAGGCGTTCCGCGCCGGGCTGCGTCACCTGCTCGGCTGACCTCCGATCGGGCGCAGGCGCAAGGTCTGCGAAAGGGCGGCGGGTGATGGTGGAGCAGGGAGGACTTCGTATGTCTCGCGCCTCGTTCGCCTGGCTCGCGCTGCTCGCGGGCTGCCCCGACTCGACCAAGTCCGACACCGGCACCCCCGCGGACACCGACGCCGACGCCGACACCGACACCGACACCGACACCGACGCCGACGCCGACTCGGACAGCGACGCCGACGCCGACTCGGACAGCGACGCCGACACCGATCTCGGCGAGGACTACCTGTTCGACGCGGACCACGTGCTGCTGATGCCCACCGGCTACGGGCTCGAGGCGATGGACGCGACCGGGGCGATCGTGTACTCGGCGAGCTGGTCCGCCCTGGTGGGGACGTGCAGCCAGTGTGGCGGCGAGGGGGCGTCGATCGACGGCGACGGGCTGCTGGTGTCGTTCACCCTGAACGGGCCGACCGGGAGCGGCGGCGTGGCCCGCCTCGACGCTGCCGGCGCGCTCGAGTTCCGGGTCGACGGGTTCGGGTTCCCCCACGACGCGGTGCGCGACCCGGCCGACGACACCGTGATCATCCCGGAGGTCGAGGGTGGGCACATGACGTGGATCGCCGGCGACGGCTCGTCGGGCGCCACCGTGCGCGACCTCGACGACGAGCCGGACTGGCCGGGCGCGTCCCCGAACGGGATCAGCCGGTTCGACTGGAACGGGCGCAGCCTGCTGTTGTCGTCGCAC
>JBEBJC010000784.1:0-4316 GCA_040080105.1 Myxococcota bacterium | reverse complement strand
CTCCCCCGACGGGACACACCGCCCCTGGTCGCGCCACGACGGGTCGTACGGGGCCTGCGCGATCGGCAGCTGCTCCGTCCCGGTCACCGGGTGGAACCACCCTCCCCACCACAGCTCGACCCCGCCCGGTTCGAGCCGGGGGGTGATCCACGAGCGGCCCCCCAGCGGCTCGTGCAGGGTCAGGGCGCGTCCCTCGGGGACAGCGCGATCCGCGCACCGTGACGTGACCCCGCCGGTGACCGGGTCGATCCGCACGATCCGCACCACGCGGGGGTCACCCGCGTCCCACGCCACCAGCTCCGCCGGCGACGACGCGAGCGGGAGGTCGGCCTCGTCGGTGTGCCACCGGCGCTCGCCCGAGCCCACCGCGATCGCGTCGATCCCGCCCGCGGGGCTCGCCACGAACACCGTATCGCTCGCGAGGTCGACGACCGCGACCTCACCGAACCCGACCCCCGCCGCGGCCACCGTTGCCCAGCCGATCATCGATCCCCCAGGGGAGCTCGGACGTCCGATCCGCGTTCCGCCTTACGCGTCAGCGGATCGACGGCAGGGTCGGGCCGAGCTCGGCCGCGAAGTAGCTGATGATCACGTCGGCGCCGGCGCGCTTCATCCCGAGCAGCAGCTCGCGCGCGATCGCCGGCCCGTCGACCCACCCCCGGGCCGCGGCCGCCTTCACCATCGAGTACTCGCCGCTCACGTTGTAGCAGGCGATCGGCAGGTCGAACGTGTCGCGCAGGGTGCGGATCACGTCGAGGTACGCCAGCGCAGGCTTGACCATCAGCACGTCCGCGCCCTGTTCCACGTCGAGCCGGGCCTCGCGCAGCGCCTCGCGCAGGTTCGCCGGGTCCATCTGGTACGTCTTGCGGTCGCCGAACTGCGGCGCGGAGTCGACCGCCTCGCGGAACGGCCCGTAGAACGCGGACGCGTACTTCACCGCGTAGCTCATGATCGGCACCGACTCGAACCCGGCCGCGTCGAGCCCCTCGCGCATCGCGCCGATCATCCCGTCGATCATCCCGGACGGGGCCACCATGTCGGCGCCGGCCCGCGCGTGGGACACCGCCTGCTTGCGCAGGTTCTCGAGCGTCGGGTCGTTCAGCAGCCGCCCGTCGGGGGCGACCACCCCGCAGTGCCCGTGGCTCGTGTACTCACAGAAGCACACGTCGGTGATCACGTACACGTCGTCGCCGAACCGCGACTTGCACGCGCGGACGGCGCGCTGCACGATGCCGCCGGCGTCGTCCCACGTGTCGGACCCGACCTCGTCCTTGTGGTCGGGCAGCCCGAACAGCAGCACCGACCGGATCCCGGCCCCGAGGATCCGCTCGATCTCGGCGGGGAGCACGTCGAGCGAGTGCTGGAAGATCCCGGGCATCGAGCCGATCTCGCGGTGGACCCCCGGCTCCGCGGTCACGAACACCGGCATCACCAGGTCTTCGCGGAACAGGGCGTTCTCGCGCACGAGCTCGCGCGCGAGCGGCGAGCGCCGGAGCCGGCGCGGACGGTACGGCTGGAGCAACGGGACCTCCCGCGCCCGCCGTAACGCCCGAGGCCGGTCAGAGCCCGCCCGTCACCTTGTCCTCCCGGTCGAACACCCAGTCGAGCTGCACCCCGGCGCCCATCGGGGTGACCTCCGCACACTGGGCGACCCCGTCGGCCCCGCCGGTCCAGCTGCCGACGAGCTCGGGCTCCCACTGCTGCTCGTACTGGCTCGAGAGGTCGATCGAGCCGCCGTCGTCGAGGACCACCGACAGGTCGAGCTCGTCGACGAAGTACGGCCCGAAACCACCGTCTTCTTCACTCGGGTACAGCTGGAGCGTGGCCGCGAGCAGGCCCGCGCCGACGCAGCCGGCGGGCCCGTCGAGCTCGACCTCGGCGCACACCGACAACTGGGCGGAGTCGACGATCCCCCAGCCGTGGTCGATCGACAGCGAGGTGGTGCACCCCTCGACCGGGTGGGCGGAGGGGTCGACCGTCACCGGCGACGCCAGCAGGCCCTGCACGTCGACCTCGACCACCCCGCCGCGGTACAACTCCTCCCGCGCGCACCCCGACACCACCACCACCGACGCGCTGCGAAGCATCGTCCCTCCGATGCACCTACAGGAACCCGCCGCGCGCGCCCGCGGGAGGATCGACCGGTGGCAGATCTGGCCAAAGGTGTCACTCCGCAGGCTACATCTCGCTCCCGCCGCCGTACCGGCCCCCTTCGACGATCTGGCCGGAGACCGAGAACACCGGGACGTTGTTCAGGCCGAAGTCGAGCAGGTCGGCCCACGGGTACGGCGGCGCCGCCGCGTTGCTCCAGTACGAGGTCCCGGGCGGCGGCTGCTTGTCGTCGCAGGTGGTGACGCACAACTTGTCGCTGCCCGCGGCCACCATCTGGATCCCGATGAACAGCCGCGCCTGAGGCTCGAGCTCGAAGTCGGGCACGTCGACGGTGTAGGTCGAGTTCGCGGCGCCGGCGGCCGGCGACGGGGTCTGGACCGCGGAGTACTCCAGGACCGGCGACGCGTCGGGGGTGGTCGTGGACTGGACCCACAGGTCGAGCCGGTGCGGGGTCGTGCCGGTGCACCCGGGGTCGCCGGCGGCGTTGACCAGCGAGTAGGTGACGGTCTCCACCCGGAACGGGTCGATCTCGTGGTTCACCACCGGGGCGGCGTACACGTGGCCGTTCTCCGCCGGCAGCGCGAACAGCGACGCGAGGTGGGTGCACTGCGACACCACCGCGATCGACGACGGGATGTCGACGGTCGGGCACGGTCCGTCGAACACGATCTCGACCTCGGCGCACTTCGCCTCGCAGTCCCCCTCGTACGTGACGCCGTCGGCGCCACACACGGGCTTCGCCCAGAAATTGTCACAGTAGCACGCCGGCTTGGCGTTGGCGGCCATCGCGATCCACAGTTCCAGCATCATCGGTCGTCCCCCTCCGTGCCGACCTGACGGTAGCCCGCAGGTCGGGGGCCCACCTGTCCCCAAAATTGCGGACAGGAGGGCGCCTCAGAGACCGAGGAACTGGTGCTGAACCTGGAGCGAGGCTTCGTCGGTCCAGGCCATCACGTGGTCTCCGCCGCCTGGGTCCACCGCGACGATCCCGGGGGCCCGGGTGAACTGACCCACTCCGTAGGGCTCCTCGTCCGACAGCGGCGCTCCGACAGCGTCGAACCGGCGGAGGAACGGAGTGAACGCGACGAGCGGGTCGGTCCAACCCACCACGAACGAGCCGTCACAGGCCATCGACACGCTCTGCAGCAGCTGGACCTGGCCGGGCATCGGGTTGGCCGCGATCAGGCCGGATTGGCTCACCTGGGTCGCGCCGCCCAGCGAACCGCCGGTGGCGTCGTAGCGCTGAACGTACACCGACGCGCTGGCGACCTCGGTCCAGGCGACCACCAGGGCCCCGTCCGGGGTCGAAGCCAGCGAAGGCGCATCCGTCACGAGGTGTGACGCAGGGGTGACGTCGAGCAACGCACCGATCGGCGCGCCCGCGGGGTCGAGCCGGAGGAGCTGCACCGAGTTGGACCCCAGGTCCACGTAGCTCACCGCGAACGCGCCGGAGGCGTCGGCGGCGAGCGCCGGCTCGCCGAGCACCGCGTGCGCCGGGTCGCTGATCCGAACGGCGTCGGGGAACACGAACGCGCCAGCGGGGTCGACGCGTTGGGCCAGCACTCCCTGCTCCCCCCACGCCACGAGCGCGTCGCCGCCGGGCAGCAGCGCCACCGAGGTGCCCATCGCCGTGTGACCGGGCGCGCTCACCTGGACGGCCGTTCCCACCGGGAGGCCCGCTCCGTCGAACCGCTGCAGGAACACGCTGGAAGATCCCGCCTCGACCCAGGTGACCACCAGCTCGCCCAGGTCGTTCGTCGCGACCGCCGGCGCCGCGACGACGAAGTGGAGAGGCGGTGGGACCACCACCGCCGCCCCCAACGCCACCCCTGCGCTGACCCGCTGCACGAACATCATCCCCGGCTCGGCGCTGCTGGGAGTCCAAGCGACGGCGTACACCCCGTTGGCCGAGTACGCCACCGACGGGCGCGTGGTGACGGACTGGCCCACGCTGGTCGCGACGGGCCCCACGACGGTCGAGGGGACGGTGGGTAGGCCCAGGCACTCCGGGTTCTCGGCGCCGGCGGAGTCCGCCGCCTGGGTGTCGGTCTCGGTGTCGGCGTCCCCCACGAGTTCGACCGGGACACGGCCCTCGGAGCCGCCACAGCCCACGACCCCCGCCAGCCAGCCGTACATGAACTCCCCCTGGTTCGTCCCAGCATGCCCCCTCGGAAGACCGGGACGCAACTGCAAAGTTGGACAAG
>JBEBJC010000040.1:0-18751 GCA_040080105.1 Myxococcota bacterium | reverse complement strand
GCGCCGCACACGCCGGGGTCGTGTTGTACGGGCGGATCGACTGGTTGTACCGGGCCGCGGACGGGTTCGTGGTGGTGGACTGGAAGTCGGAGGGGCTCTGGGGCCGTGCGGCGGCCTCGGTCGCCGCGGCGCACGCCGCCCAGCTGGTCGCTTACGGGTGGGCGGCGGATCGGGCGCTGCGGGCGGACGGCGAGCTGGGGGTGGTCCGCGGCGAGGTCGTGTTGACCGAGGTCGGTCGGCCCGAGGTCGTCCCGCTGTGGCCTGCGATCGAGCGCGTCCCCGCTCTGCTGGAGGAGATCGCCGAGACGGCCGAGCTCGGGTGGGCCGAGCTCGAGCGGCGCGCCACCGCGGGAGGAGCCCGCCCGTGCGCGAGCTGCGGGTACCGCGGGCGAGGCTGTCGGGGGTCGTGAAGGATCGTCGGGCGCCGCGACACCCACCCGGTGAGCGATCCTGCTCGACCGTAGGAACCGACATGCGCTGGTGGATGGTGGTGGCGACGATGGTGGGCGCGCTTGGCTGCAAGGGCGACTGCGCGTGTGACGCGTGCAAGACCGCGATCGAAGTGTGCGGGGAGGACGACACCGACTGCGCCGACGCGGCCGCGGCGCTGTGTGAGAGTGACTCCGGCGCCCGCTGATCAGCCGAAGCACCGAGCGGTGTGGCGACCGCCGACGAACGCGGCCAGCGCGCTCTGACCGAGCAGCACCGAGTCACCGACGGCCCACAGCCCCGGCGCCACCGCGCGCGGCCACAGCTCGGCGTACGCGCCGAGGCCCGCGCGTCGTGGTATGCCGCCGACCCAGCCGCCGGGGCGACCGGTGAACCGCGCGAAGGTCCGGGGGCTCGCCGGCAGCTCGCTGCGGGTGGCCTGGGCGAGCTCTGGCGCGAGGGCGCGCACCGTCGCCCGCAGCGCGCGCTGGGCGGCCTCCACCGCGGCGCGGTCCCGCGACGTCACGTGGGTCGAGCTCGTGGCGGTCCGCGGCTGCCCGGGTCGGTGCTCCCCCACCGAGCACAACACGTGGTTCCCGTCGGCCAGCGGCGCCGCGGGGTCGGCCACCAGGTCGAGGTGCGCCGGCCCCGCCGGGAACGCGTCGTCGAGCGTGTGGTACGCGACCACCGCGCCCCACCCCGTCTCGACCCGGGCGACCTGGGCGTCGAGTCGGGGCGTGGGGCCGAGCCAGTCGCGCAGGACGTGAGGGGCGACGTTCGCGACCACCTGGCGCGCGCCGATCGGTCCGCGCTTGGTGTGGACCACCCACCCGTCCGGCCCCCGGGTGAGGGCCGTCGCGGGCCGGTGGAACCTCACGGAGCCCCCGAGGCGCTCGATCACGTCACACAGCCCGGTCGCGAGCGCGCCCACTCCGCCCCGAACCGACCGGACCCCGCGGAACAGGAAGTCGATCGCGGCGAGCGCGAACGGGGCCTCGGCCTGATCGGTGCCGACCTGGACGGTGATCTGGCACAGCGGGTCGAGGATCCGGCGGAGCGGCTCGAACCCGCTCAGACCGTGGGAGTGGAGCCAGGCCGACATCGGCCGCCCCGCGTGCCGGGCGAGCGCGGGCCACGCCCCGAACGTGTGGGCGACGTGCGCGAGCAGGCCCGGCAGCTGGCGCACGCCCCACGGGGGGAGCAGCTCGGGCCGATCGAGCGTCGCCCACAGCGCGTCCGCGACCCGTTGCTGCTCGGCGAACGCGCGCCGCACGCCAGGGGGAGCGCCCGGGAGCGCCGCCACCGCGTCCACGAACGCGGATCGGTCGGAGGGGATGGTGAAGCTCCCGGTCGGCCAACGCAGCGTCAGGGCCGGATCGACGCGCTCGAGCGTCAACGGCAGGGCGTACCGATCGACCACGTCCCGCAGGGCCTGACCCTCCCCGAGGCCAGCGAGCACGGTCGCGCCAGCCTCGTACCGTGCCCCGCCCCGGGTGAACGTCGACGCGCAGCCGCCCGGGTACCCGACGCGCTCGAGCAGCACCACCCGCGCGCCCTGCTCGGCGGCTGCGGTGGCCGCGCCGAGGCCGCCGAACCCGGCTCCGATCACCACCACGTCGGCCCGCTCCATGTGGCCTCCGATCGGTGGGTATCGAATTCCGCCGGACGTAGTCCGAAGGCAGTACCCCGCTGCGGGGGAGAGGGGGATTGGACTGGATAATTCCGCAGGACGGAGTGCGTGGGCCCGCCAGGACTCGAACCTGGGCACGTCCGGGTATGAGCCGGCTGCTCTGACCGACTGAGCTACAGGCCCCGCAGCGCCATCCTACCCTTCCGTTCGCCACCGCGCGTAGGCCGCGAGGAGCTTGGGCAGGTGGACCTCCAGCAGCCCGTCGGCGCGCGGGCCCGCGCGGCTCCCGTAGTGTGGGCGCAGGGCCTCGGCGAGGTGGGGGCGGAGCTCCTCGACCGTGGTCGCCGCGCCGACCTGCTGGTACAGCTTGTTGGCCACCGCGGGGCCAGCGTTGTAGCCCACGTACATCAGCGGCAGGCTGTCGCCGGTGTGGCTGCCGAGCTCCCGCACGTACGCCACCCCGGCGCGGATCGCCTTGTCCGGCTCGAACCGGGCGTCGGACAGGTCGCACGGGAACGTGTCGCGCGCCGCGAACACCGCGTCGGGCCGAGTCTCGAGCGCGACCTGGGTCTCGCGCGGGACCGAGCAGTCGTCACACCCGCAGGCGCTGACCCGCCCGACCCCGAAGATCGCGTGGAACGGCGCGCGCTGCGCGGTCGACGCGCAGAACTGCATCAGGCCGGCGCAGCCGGTGGCGGACATCGCGAACTGACGTCCGCCCGACTCGACCCACATGAACGCCTTCACCTTCGCGAACAGCTCCGGGTCTCCCTCGGTGGCCTCCCGCAGCCACGGATCCCACCGGTCGATCAACGGGATCTCGTCGGCGTCGAGGTCGGCCTCGAACGCCGCCGGATCGACCAGCACCACCGATCCGACCGGGTCGGCGTGCAGCTTGCGCGCCAGCCCGATCACCGAGTCCGCGATCGCCACCGACGCCGAGCCGTCGAGCAGGTTCGCGGCCCGCGCGAGCCACGCGCTCGGGCCGAGGCGGAGCGGCACCAGCGTGGGTTGGAGCACGAACGCGATCACCAACACCCCGCCCGCGGCGGCCCCCGCGAGCTCGAGCGCGAGCGCCGCGCGGTCGGGCAGGTGCATCGCCCGCAGCGGGTGGAGGTGGGGCGCCGCCTTCGCCCACGCCCACCGCGCGGGGCGGCGGGCCGCGATCGCGATCCCGGCTTGGAGCGCGCCGAACAGCACCAGGCGAACGGTCGTGTCGGACGTGCCGGTTGTGGCCCCGAGCCACGCCCACGCGTCGCCGAGCTCGGCGCCGACGGTCGAGGCGAGGGCTGCGCCGAGGCGGTTCAGCACCCATCCGACCAGCGCGAGCCCGAGGGCGACGGTGCCCAACCCCCGCAGCAGCGGACCGGCGAGCGCGGCGATCTCGCGCGCGGCACCGGCGGTCGGGCTCAGCGTGGCGCTGCGCTGCTTGCGGCGGCGCGGCGCCGGCCGGTGGCGCGGCTGGGGCCGGTCCCCGCGGGGCTTCGACACGGACCGCTACTGCTCGATGAACGCCCGCAGGCGCTTGCTCCGCGAGGGGTGGCGCAGCTTCCGCAGCGCCTTGGCCTCGATCTGACGGATCCGCTCGCGGGTGACCTCGAAGTCCTGCCCGACCTCCTCGAGGGTGTGGTCGTGCTGCTGGCCGATGCCGAACCGGAGCGCGAGCACGCGCTCCTCCCGCGGGGTCAGGGTGGCGAGGACCTTGCGGGTCGCTTCGGTGAGCGACGCGTTGACCACGTTCTCGGACGGCGAAAGCGTGCCCTTGTCCTCGATGAAGTCGCCGAGGTGGCTGTCCTCCTCCTCCCCGATCGGGGTCTCCAGGCTGATCGGCTCCTTCGCGATCTTCAGGATCTTGTGCACCTTCTCGACCGGCATCTCCATCTTCTCGGCGATCTCTTCCGGCCGAGGGTCTCGGGCGAGCTCCTGCTGGAGGTGGCGCTGGGTGCGGATCAGCTTGTTGATCGTCTCGATCATGTGCACCGGGATCCGGATGGTGCGGGCCTGATCGGCGATCGCCCGGGTGATCGCCTGGCGGATCCACCAGGTGGCGTAGGTCGAGAACTTGTAGCCGCGCCGGTACTCGAACTTCTCGACCGCCTTCATCAGGCCGATGTTCCCTTCCTGGATCAGGTCGAGGAACTGCAGGCCGCGGTTCGTGTACTTCTTCGCGATCGACACCACGAGCCGGAGGTTCGCCTCGACGAGCTCGCACTTCGCCTGCTCCGCGAGCGCCTCGCCCCGCTTGAGGTCCATCGCCGCGCGGTTCAGGTCGTCCCGCTGCATGCCGGTGGCCTTCTCGATCTTCCGCACCTTGCGGAGCTCACACCGGACCCGGCTGTCGAACTCCTTCCACTCGTGCTCGGGGATCCCCGTGCGCTCGATCACCTCGCGTCCGCCGGCGTCGTACGACCGCCGCACCTTGCGGATCGCGGGCCGGAGCTCGCGGACGGGCAGGCGGGCGTCGCGGGCGACCCGCTCGATCTCCTTCTCGGCCCGCGCGATCAACATCCACGAGTCCTGGATCCGCTGCGACACGAGCGCCGTCTGCTTCTTCGACAGATCGAGCGTCTCCATCGTGGCGAGCAGCTCGTCCTCACACTCGGTGATCAGGTCCTCGACCTCGGTGCGGCGCTTCTTGCTCTTCGCCTTCTCGAGCTCGTCGCGCAGGGTCGCGAGCTTGAGCAGCAGATCCTCACATCCGCCCTTCACCTCGACCAGCGTCTTGCCCGTGCGGGTCTTGGTGGGGCGGGGGCGCTTGCCGCTCTTCAGCGCCTTCTGGATCCGCTCCTCCTCCTCCAGGATCAGGTCGTCGACGAACTGAACGCCCAGCGCGGAGGTGAGCGCGATCCGCTTGACCGTGAACTCGCCGTCCTCGATCCGCTTGGCGATCTCGATCTCGCCCTCGCGCGACAACAACGCGACCGAGCCCATCTTCCGGAGGTACACCCGGACCGGGTCGTTGCTGCGGGTGACCTCGGCGCCGGGCTTGGCCTCGTTCTCGCTCTTGGTCGTGCCGTTGCGCTCGGCCTCGGCCCGCTTGCGCGCCTCGTTGACGATCTCGATGTCCATGTCCGAGAACATGATCATCACGTCGCCGAGCCGATCGCTCGACACGAGGTGTGTGGGGAGGAAGTTGTTCATCTCCTCGTAGGTGACGTACCCACGCTGCTTCCCCATGTCGATGAGGTGCTGGACCTCTGGTTCGGCGTGTTCCTTCTGGGTCGTCATGCGCGGCGATTCTCCGGAGGGGGTTCACCCGCGCCGACGCAGCGGCGCGGCATGCCAGCAGCTGGCGTCGCGATGGCACGGTCTGGGCGGGCGCAGCTACCTACCGTAGCCGGTGGTAACTGCACTCGCACCGCTCTGCCACCAGGTGGCGTTGACAAGGGCTCTCGCTCCGTGCTGTGTGAACCCCATCGGCCGCGATCGCGACCGATTGCAGTGCCGGCTGCAGAAACCCAGGAAACGCCGTTTCCCGTTGACTTCGGCGGCAGCCGATCCCACCGGGCGGTCGACCGCGGCCGGGTCACGCCGCCACCGGGGCGAGCAGCGTCAGGGCGTCGGACAGCTTTCCCGCGCGCACCGCCGCGTCCAGGCGGCGCTCGCGGTCTTGCAGCTCCATCTTCTCGCGAAACGCCACCATCGAGCGATCGTGGTCGGCAGTGGCGGCGCGAATCTCCTCGGCCAACGCGGCGAGGCGCGCCGTGTGGCCGGGTCGCCACAGGCGGATCAGCACCTGCACCAGCGCGTGGGCAGCCTCTTCCTGTGCATACAGCTTGTCGCGCGCGACGATCGCGAGCAGCGTGCGCTGCACCGCCGGATCGGCCACCTCCTGCGCCACCGCCGCCACGGGCTCCCCGGACACCAGCCGCGCGAGGATCGGTCGCACCTGGGGGTGTGGATCCAACAGCCGCGGATCGGCCCGCGCCACGAGGTCGGCGACCTCGTCGTATCGGTGCACCACCAGCCACAGGAGGTGCACCACGTCTCGGTGCGGTTGCCACGCGGCGGGCGCGGCGGGGGTGGGGTCGGCCTCGGCGGCCTTTCCGCCCTCCTTCGGCAGCTCGCGCACCCGCTGCTTGACGATCTCCTCGTTCAGGCCGAGGCGGCGCGCGACCTGGTTCACCAGCAGCGGGTCGCGCAGGCGGGTCAACATCGGCGCGACCTCGTCGAGTACGCGCTCGCGGGACATCGACGAGTTCCCGTACGCGTCGAGCTTGCGCTGGACCACCCACTCGAACAGCGGCTCGCGAGCCTCGAGCGCCGCGGCGAATGCGCCCGGGCCCTCCACCCGCAACAGCTCGTCGGGGTCCTTCGCGCCGGGGAGGTTCACCCGCCACGGCTGGATCCCCGCCGCCACGAACAGGGGCAACGAGCGCTCGGCGGCGCGGAGCCCGGCGTCGTCGGCGTCCATCACCAGCACCACGTCGCGGGTGAGCCGACGGATCTTCTCGAGGTGCTCGGCGGTCAGCGCGGTGCCGCAGGTGGCGACCGTCTCGTCGAACCCGCCCTGCCAGGACGACAGCACGTCGAAGTACCCCTCCACCACCACGATCCGCCCCTTCCGCTGCACGTGCTGCCGCGCGTGGTCGAGGCCGTACAGCACGTGGGACTTCTGGTACAGGCGGGTCTCGGGCGTGTTGATGTACTTCGGGCCGTCTCCCGACAAGATCCGGCCGCCGAACGCGATGACTCGGCCCTTCTCGTCGCGGATCGGGACGATCACCCGTTCGCGCAGCGTGTCGTAGTACCCGCCGCCCTGGTCGCGCGCCTTGGCGAGCCCGGCGTCGGCGAGCTGCTCTGGGTCGTAGTGCTCGCGGTGCATCGCGTCGATCAGCCGGGTCCACCCCCCGGGCGCCCAGCCGAGCCGGGCCATCCGCGCGGTCTCGGTGGTGGTGCCGCGCCGCTCGAGGTACTCCCGCGCGGGCGCGCCGGCGCTGCCGGTCCACAGCTGGGCCTCGTAGAACCCGGCCGCCGCTTCGAGCACGTCGAACAGCGTCGCGCGCTGGGCGAGCGCCTTCCGCTCGGCCGGGGTGAGCTCGCGCTCCTCCACCGTGATGCCCGCCGCGGTGGCGAGCTCCTTGATCGCCTCGACGAACGACAGGCCCTCGAGGGTCATCAGGAACCGGAACACGTCACCGCCCGCCTGGCAGCCGAAGCAGTGGTAGATCCCCTTCTCCGGGATGACATTGAACGACGGGGACTTCTCCTGGTGGAACGGGCACAGCCCGACCAGGTTGCGCCCGCGCCGCACCAACGCGACGTGACGACCGATCACTTCGGCGATGTCGGTGCGCTCGCGCACCGCATCCACGAGCTCGCGGGGGATCCGCGCCATCGGGCCGTCCTAACCCGGCGGCGGGGGGGCGTCGCCCCTCGGCCCTTCAGGACTCGGGGGGGTCGATCGCTCGGCGCACCCGCGCGATCATCCCGCGGAGCGCCTCCACGTGTTTCACGGTGAGGGTCGCCTGCTGCAACACCTGTCGCGCGGTGGCGCGCACCTTCTGACCGGGGGTGGCCCGCAGGTACCCCACCCGGTCGAGCAACGACAGGAGCTCCGCCACCGCGGGCTCGAGCTCGCCCACGTCGGCCCGCCGCTCCTTGCGCCCCCGCGGCTCCGCGCTCGCGGTGCTCTTGCTCCGCCCGCTCCCGGCCAGCGTGCGCCCCGGCGCCCACGCGCCACGCCGGCGCTGCTCTTCGAACCAGTGGTGGGCGACCAACAGCACCGCCTGACCCAGGTTCAAGCTGGCGTGCTCCGGCGTCGCGATCCGCACGAGGCGCTCGCACCGCTCGAGCTCCTCGTTGCGCAGGCCGTCGTCCTCTCGGCCGAACAGGATCGCGGTGGTGCCGGGCTCGTCGGCGGCGAGGGTCGCGAACTCGGCGGGCTCGATCACCGGCTGGCCCAGCTTCCGGTGCCGCGCGGTGGTCCCGATCACCCGGTGCACCCCGTCGAGCGCCTCGTCGACGCTGCGCACGATCCGCGCCTTGGCGAGCAGGTCCGCGCACCCCGGAGCCATCCACCGAGCCCGCTCGGGGTCGTACGCGGGCGGGTCGACCAGCACGAGGTCCTCGAGCCCGAAGTTCCGCATCGCCCGCGCGGCCGCCCCCACGTTCCCCGAGTGCAGCGGCTGCACCAGGACCACCACCACCCGCCCGCTCACCCGAGGCCGAACAGCGACAGGAGCCACGCGAAGAACCCCTTGGTCTCCTTGCGCTTCGGCACCTTGCGCAGGTCGGCTCCCTCACGCGACTGGGTGGCCGGGGTCGCCGCGACCGGCAAGGACGTCGGCGGCTGCGACGGCGCGCGGGACATCGGCATCGTGTTCTGCGCCGACGGCGGAGCCGGGCGCGGCCGGCTCGCGGGCTCGGGCTCGGGGGCGCGGCTGCGGGCCGTGGGCTGCGCCGCGAGCGACGAGGTCCGCGGCATGTCGAGGGGTCCGGGCGTGGGCTGGGGCTTCGCGCCTGCGGGGGTCTCGGACCGCTTCTTCGGCTTCTTCGGGGTCGAGGTCGACGGCGCGCGCGGCTTCTTGGGCGGGTCGTCGTCGTCCTTGCCGAGCTTGAGCCGCGACTCGACCAGCTGCCCCGAGTCGATGTCGCGCGCGGTCAGGTTCAGGATCCCTTCCGAGTCGATGTGGAACGTCACCTCGATCGTGACCTGACCCTTGGGGGCCTCGCGCAGCCCGCTGAACACGAAGGTGCCCAGCAGCTCGTTCTCGGCGACGTACTTCGACTCGCCTTGGTAGATCCGCAACATGATCGAGCGCTGGTTGTCCTTGCTCGTGGTCAGGCGGCGGGTCTTGTAGTCGGGCAGCGGCTGGTTCTTCGCGAACAGCACGTGCATCGTGCCGTCGACCTTGTTGATGCCGATCGCCATCGGCAGAACGTCCAGCAGGGTCATGTCCTGCGGGCCGGCCTTGCTCGACAGGCTGTGCGCCATGATCGCGGCGCCGATCGCGACCGCCTCGTCGGGGTGGACCTTGTTCGACGGCCGCTTGCCGATGAACTCCTCGACCTTCTGCTGGACCAGCGGCATGCGGGACTGCCCGCCCACCAGCAGGATCTCGTCGAGCTCGTCGCGGGTCGTGCCCGCCTCCTGCAGGATGCGCTCACACGTGGCGATCGACCGGTCGATCAGGTCCTCGGTGAGCTCCTCGAGCTTCTCCCGGCTGACCGGCAACACCAGGTCGACCGAGTTGCCGTCGTCGTCGGCCGCGATCGCGGGCAGGGAGATCTCGGTCTCCGGCACGTTCGACAGGCGGATCTTCGCTTGCTCCGACGCGTCGCGGATCCGGGTGACCGCGGAGCGGTCGTACGACACGTCGATGTCGGTCTGCTCGACGAACACCTGCAGGATCCACTGCATCAGCCGATCGTCGAAGTCCACGCCGCCGAGGAACGTGTCGCCCCCGGTGGCGATCACCTCGAAGATCTTGTCCTTGATGTCGATGATCGAGATGTCGAACGTGCCGCCGCCGAGGTCGTAGATCGCGACCCGCTGGTTCAGGGTGCGCCCGAGGCCGTACGCGAGGGCCGCGGCAGTGGGCTCGTTCAGCACCCGCAGCACCTTCAGCCCCGCGAGCTTGCCGGCCGACCGCACCGCCTGGCGCTGGCGATCGTTGAAGTACGCGGGCACCGTGATCACGGCTTGATCGACTTCGTCGCCCAGCGCTTCCTCGGCCGACTCCTTGATCCGCCGCAGGATCGCGGCGCTGATCTGCTCGAGGGTGAACACCTGGTCGGCGACCTTGATCAGGACCTCGTTCGACTCGCCCTCGACCAGCTCGTAGGTGAACACCTGCTGCATCTTCTGCATGGCGTTCGAGCCGAACGAGCGACCGATCAGGCGCTTCGACGCGGCGATCGTCTGGTTGGGGTTCGCCGCGGCCTGGTCCTTGGCCTCGGTCCCGACCAGCCGGTTGCCCTGCTTGTCGATCGCGAACACCGACGGGATCGTGCGGGAGCCGTCGCGGTAGGTGATGACCTGGGGTTTGCCGTTCGTGACGTAGGCACAACAGGAGTTGGTCGTGCCCAGGTCGATTCCGATCGCCTTGCCCATGGTCGGTTCTGCCTTCCCCGAGCCGGGGTCACGTGGGTCGTGCCCGCCGGCTGCTGAACGGGGAATAGCACGGCCCCGAAACGGCGGTCAACGGCGCGCGGTTGCCCCAGGGTAGCACGCTGCCGGGTTACGATCGGCGGGCGGTGTCGAGGCGCGGGATGGAGAACCGAGGGTCGAGGCTGGCTGCGCGGTTCCGGCAGGCGGTGTCGGAGCAGGAGCAGGCGAAGCAGCAGGCAGAGCAGCAGCGCGCGCTCGCGACGGCGGAGGCGCAGCGCGCGCGGGCGGACCTGTTGGTGGAGCTGGAGGCGTTCGGCCGCGAGATCGGCGTGGTGCGGGTGGCGCGCCAGGGGGAGGGGCTCACGCTCCGCTACGGGGAGCGGTACGTGCAGTTCGAGCCCAACGGCGACCAGGACCGGCTCTCCGTCACGATCGAGGGGGTGAAGGACGAAGAACTGTGGCTGTTTCGCCAGCCCGAGCTCGGGAACCGGTGGGTGGCGGTGCGCCGGCGGCGCAGCCGGGAGGATCGGGTGCCGCTGTTCGATCAGGGACTCGAAGACCTGCTGGTGCGCGGGCTCGGCCTGCCCGCGCCGACCGATCCGTAGGCTGCGGCCTCAGCGCCGGGTGAACACGCAGTCGGCCTCGAGCACGACCAGCGGGTCCATCCCGCCCGAGTCTTCGCGGTACGACACCGGGAACAGGCCGGCGGGCACGAACCCGCGCGCGCCGAGCCAGGTCAGCGACTCGAGGTAGTCGGGGGCGCCCTCGTACAGCGGGCGGATCGCGACCTCGGACTGGATCGCGGTGACCCGGTCGAGCCGACCCTCGGCGCCGGCGAGCACCTCGAGGTCCCACCCCTGGGTGTCGAGCTTGAGCAGCACCGCCGCACCTGCCGGGATCAGCGCGTCGAACCGATCGGCGAGGCGCGCCACCTCGACCGTCTCGACCCGCGCCACCTTCGCGCCGTCGGGGAACTGGCCCGCCAGCGCGTCGTTCGCCGCGCGGAACGAAGAGAAGTCGGACGACTCGGCCACGTGGAGGTCGGCGGTCCCCGCCGCGCGCCCGAGGGCCACCGGCTCGACCCGCCAGTTCCCGTCTGCCGCGGCGCGGCCCCGGAGCGAGGTGAGGTGGGTCGACACGGGCTCGAACGACGTGATCCTGCCTCGGTACCCGATCTGGCGCAGGTAGGTGCCGTACTCGCCGTGGCGCGCCCCCACGTCGATCACCTCGGACACGCCGGCGCGGTCGAACAGGGCGCCCAACACGGTGTCGAGGCTGTAGCCCGGCCGGTGGGGCGGGTAGCGCGAAACGTCGAACCCCGTGCGGCGGATCAGGCCGCGGAGCTGCTCGCGCGCACGGGTCACCACGGACATCGCCGCCTCCGGTACGCCGTTAGCGTACCAGCTGCGGCGCGGCAACGGGCTGCTGTGGCTGGTGGCAGGTGGGGTCGGCGCCGGGAGGAGAGAACCACCCCGAGCGCATCCCGAGCGTACCCAACCCCGAGATGAGCACGACCACCGCCAGCGCCCGGCGCGCGCCCACCGAGCCGGCGATCAGGCGCCGCAGGCCGAACGTGGCCGCGAGCAGGATCGGGACCGTCGCCGCGCCGAACGTCGCCATCACCGCGGCTCCGGTGAGCGGGTCGGCTGTTGCGACAGCGAGCGACAACGTCGCGTACACCAGCCCACACGGCAACAAGCCGTTCACCGCGCCGAACACCACCCGCGACGGGAGGTCGGCGCGTCGAGCGACCCGCGCCCCTACCGCAGCCAGCCCCGGGACGGCGACCCGAGGCTCGGGCAACAGCCCGGCGAGCGAGGCCGCGAACCCGATCAGGAACACCGCCGCGACGCTGGTCCCGAGCCACGCCGGGCCGGGGATCGCCCTGCCCATCCACCCCGCGGACGCGCCGAGCGCGGCATAGGTGCCGATCCGCCCCAGGTGGTACGCCCCGTGCTGCGCCGGGCGGTCACCCGCCGCGCACGCGAGCGCGCCGCACATCCCCAGGCAGTGGGGGCTACCCGCGGCCGCGGCCACCACGGCTGCCGTGATCCATGGGGTCACCGATCCTCCGGGCCGGGCAGTGCAAGCCCCACGCCAGCGTCGGACGACCCGCAGGAGCGCCCCGTTTGGGGGCGGTGTGTGTCAAGCGCCACACCAGAGTGGGGTCTTTGACCCCTCTCAAAAATCCCCAAATCCCCAACGAGGTCGTCACCATCCGTCATCACCGCCTGGCACGGTACTTGCCAGGCGCCGGGCGGAGGTTCTCCATGTCGACTGCGACGCGGGCGGCGTCGGACATCGGCCACCCCTACGACGACGCCATCGTGAAGAAGTTCGTCGTAGCGGTGATCGTGTGGGCGATCGTCGGAATGACCGTGGGGGTGTGGATCGCGGCTGAGCTCGCGTACTGGCCCCTCAACCTGGGTATTCCCCAGCTCACCTTCGGGCGGTTGCGCCCGTTGCACACCAACGCGGTGATCTTCGCGTTCGGGTGCAACGTGGTGTTCGGAGGGATGTACTACTCGGTGCAGCGGCTGTTGAAGGTCCGGATGTGGAACGACTTCATGTCGAACTTCCACTTCTGGGGCTGGCAGCTGATCATCGTCGCCGCCGCGCTCACGCTCCCGATGGGGATGACGCAGAGCAAGGAGTACGCGGAGCTGATCTGGCCGATCGACCTGGCGATCGCCGTGGTGTTCCTGACCTTCGCGTTCAACGTGATGATGACGATCGCGAACCGCAGGGTCGAGCACCTGTACGTGTCGATCTGGTTCTACATGTCGTTCCTCATCACCATCCCGGTGCTGCACGTGTTCAACAGCCTGGCCATCCCGGCCACGTTGACGCGGTCGTACCCGGTGTACTCGGGGATGACCGACGCGCTGGTGCAGTGGTGGTACGGCCACAACGCGGTGGGCTTCGTGCTGACCACCCCGTTCCTGGGCTTGATGTACTACTTCCTGCCCCGGGCGGCCGAGCGGCCGGTGTTCAGCTACCGGCTGTCGATCATCCACTTCTGGGCCCTGGTGTTCCTGTACATCTGGGCCGGACCCCATCACCTGCTGTACAGCGCGCTGCCCGACTGGGCGCAGACGCTCGGCATGGTGTTCAGCATCATGTTGATCGCGCCTTCGTGGGGCGGGATGCTCAACGGCCTGCTGACGCTGCGCGGCGCGTGGGATCGGCTGCGCACCGACCCGGTGCTGAAGTTCATGGTCGTCGCGGTCAGCTTCTACGGCATGTCCACGTTCGAGGGCCCGATGATGTCGATCCGGGCTGTGTCGGCGCTCTCCCACTACACCAACTGGGTGGTCGGGCACGTGCACTCCGGCGCGCTCGGCTGGGTGGGGATGATCAGCTTCGGGATGGTGTACTGGCTCGTTCCCCGGCTGTGGAACAACCGCCTGTACAGCGTCACCCTGGCCGACTACCACTTCTGGATCGCGACGATCGGCATCGTGCTGTACACGGTCACGATGTGGGTGGCCGGCCTGATGGAAGGCCTGCTGTGGCGCGCGATCAACGACGACGGGCAGCTGCAGTACCCAATCTTCATGGACATCGTGAACCAGCTCGCGCCGTTCTACTGGCTGCGCGTACTCGGTGGGCTGATGTACCTCTCCGGCGCGATCCTGATGGCGTTCAACCTCGGCATGACGATGGCCGGTAAGTCTCCGGCCGGTTCGGCCGCGCCCGTCGCGGCGAAGTGAGGGCACGATGTCCAACGAAGGTACCTCTGGTCACTGGCACCGCAACGTGCTCGAGCCCCGCGCGGGTCTGATGGCGGTGCTCTGCACCGTGCTGATCAGCATCGGCGGGATCGTCGAGATCATCCCGATGTTCACGGTCGGAGCGGGTCCTGCGCGCGACACCGAGAAGGTGGCGCCGTACACCCCGCTGCAGGTCGCGGGTCGGGACATCTACATCCGCGAGGGCTGCTACGTGTGCCACTCGCAGATGGTCCGCCCGTTCCGCGACGAGACGCTGCGCTACGGCACGTGGTCGCGGTCCGAGGAGTACACCTGGGACCGCCCGTTCTTGCTCGGCTCGCGCCGCATCGGCCCCGACCTGCACCGGGTCGGCGGGAAGTACCCCGACGCGTGGCACTACGAGCACATGCGCGACCCGCGCAGCGTCTCCCCCGGCAGCGTGATGCCGCCGTACGCGTGGCTGCACTCGTCGAAGGTGGACCCCGACGACGTGAGGGCGAGCCTGGTGGCGCTGTCTCGGGTCGGCACGCCGTACACCCAAGACGACTTCGATCACACCGCCGACAAGATGAAGGCCGAGGGTGACAAGGTCGTCGCGAACCTCGCGACCGCGAAGATCACCGCCGCGTGGGACGACGAGATCGTCGCGCTCACCGCGTACCTCCAGCGCCTCGGCACGGACCGCGCGCGTCCGGTCGCCGACGCCGCGCCCGGAGGTGCGAAGTGAACCAGGTGCTGCACGAGGGTGCCGAGGCCGCCCGGATGGGGTGGCTGCTCGGGTTCACCACCCTGTTGTTCTTCGGCACGATGATTGCATGGACGGTGTGGGCGTACGCGCCCAGCCGGCGAGTTTGGATGGAACAGGCCGGGCGTATCCCGCTCGATGGGGGTGACGCGTGAGTCGCGACAAGGACCGGATCCTCGGGCATGCCGCCGACAACGACGGTATCGAAGAGTACGACAACGCGCTGCCGGACTGGTGGCTCGGGTTGTTCGCGTTCACCGTGGTGTGGGGCGTGGGCTACCTGATCGACTACCACTTCGTCAGCCACCGCTCGCAGGCGGGGTACTACGAGGCCGAGATGGCTGCGGCGAAGGAGAGGTGGCCCGAGGCCACTCCCCAGGCGATCTCGTTCGACGAGGCCACGGTCGCGGCCGGGGCCAAGGAGTTCGCCACCACCTGCGTCGCGTGCCACGGCGCCGAGCTCGGCGGCGGCATCGGGCCGAGCCTGGTCGACGCGACCTGGATCCACGGCTCCGAGCCGGACCAGATCCGGGCCACGGTCACCAACGGCGTGCTGGACAAGGGGATGCCGAGCTGGGGCCCGGTGCTCGGCCCGGACCGCGTCGCGAAGGTCGTGGCGTTCGTGTACACGAAGGCGAAGGCGGCGGGCGGCATCCCGGCGCCGGGGACCGCGCCGGCGGTCGCGCCCGGGACGCCCACGATCGCGGCGGCGGTGGCGCCGCTCGATCCGAACACGCCCGAGACCGGCGAGACCGTGTTCAAGTCGAACTGTGTCGTGTGCCATGGCGAGGACATGCTCGGCAAGGTCGGGCCGAACCTGATCGACACCGAGTGGATCCACGGCGGAAAGCTCGCGGACATCGAGAAGACCATCACGATCGGCGTCCCGGAGAAGGGGATGGTGTCGTGGGGGCCGATCCTCGGTCCGGAGCGGATCAAGATGGTGGCCGAGTACGTTCACTCCAAGGGTTCCGCGCCGCAGTAGGGCGCACCGAGGCAGACGATGTGGGGATTCACCGGAAACCGGAAGTTCGTCCACGTGAAACACGTGGACGGTAGCTTCCAACGACTGCACCGGGCTTCCGGGGTCGTGTTGCAGGCCCTGTTGTTCGTGGTGCCGTGGCTCACGTACGACGGGCGTCCGCTGGTCCGGTTCGACCTGCCCGGGAGGAAGTTCTTCCTGTTCGGGCAGGTGTTCGTGGCGTCCGAAGGGTTCGATCTGGTCTTGATCGGGCTATTGGCCGCGTTCTCCCTGTTCTTCTTCACGTCGCTGTTCGGCCGGGTGTGGTGCGGCTACGTCTGCCCACAGTCGGTCTCGCTCGAGGAGTGGATCCGCCCGATCGAGGAGTGGGTGGAGGGCGACCGCGCGACCCGCCTGCGGCGCGAGCAAGGCCCGTGGACCGGCGAGCGGATCGCCCGGCGCGCGGTCAAGCTCGGGCTGTTCGCGCTGCTCGCGGTCGTCGTGTCCACCACGATCCTGAGCTACTTCGCCGGCGCCCGCCAGATCTGGACCGGGGTGGCCGGCCCTACGGACTACGCGCTGGTCGGGATCTTCGCCACCGGGATGTTCCTGGACTGGGCGTGGTTCCGCGAGCAGCTGTGCAACTACTTGTGCCCGTACGCCCGGTTCCAGGGCGCGCTGGCCGACGACCACAGCCTGGTGGTCAGCTACGACCGAGCCCGCGGTGAGCCCCGGGGCAAGGGCAAGGCCTCGGCCGACGCCGGCCACTGCATCGACTGCAACAAGTGTGTGGACGTATGCCCCGCGGGCATCGACATCCGCAACGGGTACCAGCTCGAGTGCATCGCGTGCGCCCGGTGCATCGACGCGTGTGAGACGGTGATGCCGAAGCTCGGCTTCCCCACGCTGGTGCGGTACTCCACCGTCGCGCGCGACGAGGGGAGGATCACCCGGCTGCTCCGGCCGCGGACGGCGGCGTACGCGCTGATCCTGCTGGTGGTGAGCGGCGCGCTCACCTACAAGATCGCGAGCCACGAGCCGCTCGAGGCGCGGGTGAACCGGTCTCCCGGGTCGCTGTTCGCCCTCGACGACGACGGCGGCGTGCGGAACACGTTCCTGGTGCAGGTCACGAACAACGACCCGAGTGAGTCGCACCTGTACGTGATCTCGGTGCACGGCCTGAAGGACGTGCAGATGTCCGCCCCGCCGGTGGAGCTCGCCCCGCTGCAGACGAAGACGGTCCCGCTGATGGTGCGGGTCGAAGCCGAACACGTGGACCGGACCACCCCGTTCTCGGTCCACGTCACCCAGGTCGCCGCCGAAACGCCCCATCAGATCGAGCTCGACGCGACCTTCAAGGCCCCGCCGCGCTCCGGAGGTGAGATTTGAACGCCGAAGGACGGATGTGGCCGGTGGCGATCGCCTCTGGGCTGTTGCTGGTGGTGGCGGTGAACCTCGCGTTCATCTGGATCGCGATCGAGACCGCGCCCGAGATCGAGCCGTCGTACGAACACGCCGCGGTGAGGTGAACGATGGCGAGCGAACCGTCGATGGCCCCCACTTCGGCGGTCGCCCGCTGCCCACACTGTGGGGTGGCGGTGGAGGCGCCGGCCGACACCTACTGCTGCCACGGGTGCGAGCTCGCCGCGTCGATCATCGAGGGCGCGGGGCTCGGGTCGTACTACGCGAACCGCGAGGCGCCTGCGCCGCGGCCCGAGGAGGCGAGGGCGGACTGGTCGGCGGTGCCGGTCGAGCGCGGCGCAGACGGCGCCGCCAGCTGCAGGCTCGCGATCGACGGCCTGCAGTGTGCCTCCTGTGTGTGGGTGGTGGAGAACGTGCTCCAGCGGACGCCGGGCGTGACCCGCGCGCAGGTGAGCTACGCCACCGGGCGCGCGGTGTTGGAGTTCGACGAGGGCCAGACGTCGCTCGCCGCGCTCGGGGCGCGGATCTCGGCGCTGGGCTACCGGCCGCGCCCGGTCGACGCGCCGTCGACGGGCGATCGGGACCTGCTGACCCGCCTCGGGGTTTCTGCGTTCTGCGCCGCGAACGTGATGTTGCTCGCGGCCAGCGTGTACACGGGCTGGTTCGACGGGATGGACGAGCGGTACGCCGCGCTGTTCCGGTGGGCGCAGCTCGCCCTGGCCACCCCGGTGGCGCTGTGGGCGGCCGAGCCGTTCTACCGGTCGGCGTGGACGGCGCTCAAGGCCGGCGTGATCCACATGGACCTGCCGATCGGCGTTGCGGTCGCCGCTCTGTACCTGCACGGCCTCGTGGGCACGCTGTACGGGGTCGACGGGTACCTCGACTCCCTCGCGATGTTGGTGACCCTGTTGCTCGCCGGCCGGGTGGTCGAGGCGCGCGGGCGCAGGCACGCGGCCGCGGCGGCCAGCGCGATCGCGGCGGGGTTGCCGTCGAGCGCGCGGCGGGTGGAGGCCGACGCGGTGCGGTCGGTCCCGGTGACCGAGCTGCGGGCCGGTGACGTGATCGAGGTGGGCCTCGGCGAGGAGGTCGCGGCCGACGGGGTGGTGGTGCGCGGGCAGGCCTCGGTCGGGATGGCGATGCTGACCGGCGAGTCCGAGCCGGTGCGCCTGGTCGCGGGGGACTGGGTGGTCGCGGGGGCGCCGGTGGTCGAGGGCGCACTGGCGGTGCGGGTCGAGCGGGTCGGTGAGCACACCCTCGGCCGGAGGATGGCCGCCGAGGTGCTCGCGTCGGTCGATCGGCCGCTGTTGCCCACCCCTGCCGACCGGCTCGCGCCGGGGTTCACCGTGTTCGCGTTGGCGGCCGCGACCGGCACGTTCGCCGCGTGGACGTGGATCGGCGGCGTGGGGGTCGGCGTCGAGCGGATGGCTGCGGTGCTGGTGGTCGCGTGCCCTTGTGCGCTCGGCCTGTCGTGGCCGGTGGCGGTGAGCGCGGGGCTCGGCGCGCTCGCCCGGCGCGGGGTGGTGCTGCGCAGCGGCGACACGTTGCAACGCCTGGCCGAGGTCGACCAGGTCGCGCTCGACAAGACCGGCACCGTGACCGCGGGCGCCCCGGTGGTGGTCTCGGCCGACGACCACGTGTTGCGCATCGCCGCCGGGCTCGAGCGCGCCAGCGCCCACCCGGTGGCGTCGGCGATCCGGCGGGCCGCGATCGATCGCGGGATCCCACTCCCGGTGGCCACCGAGCTGCACGAGCAGCCCGGGGTCGGCGTGTCCGGGGTGGTCGACGGGGTGGCGTGGAC
>JBEBJC010000783.1:0-4332 GCA_040080105.1 Myxococcota bacterium | reverse complement strand
TGCGCTGGCTGCGCAACGACGGCGCCGGCCACTACTCGATTGCGGGCACGCTCGCGTTCCCCGCGGGCGACTCGAGCCCGATCGCGCTGCGGCCGCCCCCCTCCCCTCCGACCCGGATCCCGCGCGACGCCCGGCCCGAGTGCCCGAACGGGCTGGTGCCGCCGGTGCCCACCCAACGCGAACCCCCGTCGTGCTGCTCCTTCTGCTCCGCCAACCGCTTCAGCAGCTCCTTCCAGAGATCTTGGTCGGCGATCGACGGTTCGACCCGCGGCCCCTGGGCCTCGGCCGCGCTCGCGAGCCACTGTTCGAGCTTCTCGCGGAGCTCCGGGGTGAGCACAGCGTCGCGGAACGCGTTCGCGAACGCCAGATCGTATCGATCGAAGTCGGCCTCGGATCGACACAGGATCGCGCGGCCCACCGCGTACAGCTCGTCCGGGCTCGCGATCACCCCGCGTTCGAGCGCGAGCAGGAACGTGTCCCACTCCCCTCCGCCCACCGGCAAGCCGTGCGCGCGCAGCTCGAACAGGAAGCCGGTGAACATCGGCGCCTCCGTCAGGCGGCGCGGCCGGCGAGCCGGGCGCGCGCATCGTCGGACATCGGGTAACGCGCCACGGCGGGCACGGGGGTCGCCGCGGTCGCCCGGTCGCGGTGCTCGACCACCCACGCGGTCCAGTCGTCGACCCCCACCACCCACTTCGAGGTCAGCTCGCGCAGCGCCGCGTCGCGCACGCCGAACCGGACCGTCTGGCGCGGCAGGTCGCTCCCCGTGGGGTCCACGTCGGCGTGCCACGCGACCGTCACGTTCGCGTACCGGGTCGCGAGCAACCAGCCGCTCCGCGACGGGTACAGCTCGGGCTCGAACGACGCGTGCACCGCCTGGCGCAGCAGCGCGTCGAACCCGCCGCGGGAGACGTGCACCGCCAGGATCCGCTCCCGCCCCGGGCGGGTCGCCCATCCGTTCCGGGCGAGCAGCGAGGGCAACGACACCCGGAACCGGGTGACCCGGTCGGTGCGCCACGCGCGCCCGCCGAACCGACCGGCGGCGACGGCGGCGTCGGCGACCGCGTTCGAATGTGCCTGCCAAACCGTCACGACCCGCTCGTCGAACGACGCGCACAACGTGCGCGGCTCGGGGACGGTGGTCGACGCCGCGCACACGCGCTGGAGCAGAGCTTCCGGCGCGGGCGCGCTCACCAGGCGCCGCCCTTCTTCGGGGGGTGGAGGTCGTGCTCCTGCTTCAACAGCACCCCGAGGAACGGGTCCTCGGTGCGGATGCGCTCCGGGTCGAGACCGGCGTGCACCAGCACCGAAAGCCAGTCGATCAGCTCCGAGGTCGACGGCTTCTTTCGCAGCCCTTGGCGACGGCGCAGCAGGAAGAACCGGTCCAGCGCCACGTCGAGCAGCACCTGGTCGAGCTCCGGGTGGTGTACCCGCACGATCTGCTCCATCTGCTCGCGATCGGGGAACGCGATGTAGTGGAACACGCACCGCCGCAGGAACGCGTCCGGGAGCTCCTTCTCGGCGTTGCTGGTGATGATCGTGACCGGCCGCAGGTTGGCTCGGAACGTCTGGTCGAGCTCCGGCACGTGGAACGCCATCTCGTCGAGCTCGCGCAGCAGGTCGTTCGGGAACTCGACATCGGCCTTGTCGATCTCGTCGATCAACATCACCACCGGCCGCTCGGACAGGAACGCCCGGCCGAGCGGGCCGAACCGCACGTACGCCCGGATGTCCGACACGTCGCGATCGCCGAACCGCGAGTCGTTGAGGCGCTGGACCACGTCGTAGTGGTACAGGCCGTCCACGGCCTTGGTGGTGGACTTCACGTGCCAACTCACCAGTTCACGGCCGAGACCCTCCGCGATCGCCCGCGCGAGCAACGTCTTCCCCGTGCCTGGCTCCCCCTTCACCAGCAGCGGCCGCTGCAGCGCGATCGCGGCGTTCACCACTTCCTTGAGGCCCGAATCGGCGATGTACGTCGCAGTTCCGGCAAACTGGTCGAACCCGGGCATCCGGTCCTCCGCCGGCCCCCCTAACCGTTCGCTCGCGCCGTGTTACGGTCTGCGCGGGTTCGGAGGTCCGAACCCGTTGCCCCCCCACGGCGCAGGCTCGGCCGGACCGAGGCGGGCCGTCGGTTCCCACCTCAAGGTGGCGGACCTCCGCAAGGGGTGCGGCGATTGCAGCGTCCGGCAGTTGCTCCGGACAAGAAGTACAGGCGGGTCCTACGGTCGACCCGCGGAGAACGGAAGCAGTGGAAAACAATCTGGCGGTATTGATCGATTTCGAGAACATCGCAGCAGGAACGGAGAAAGAAGGCCTCGGCCGGTTCGACGTGGAAGCGCTCATCCAGCGGGTGAAGGACAAGGGCCGCATCCTGGTGGCCCGGTCGTACGCCGACTGGGGCCGGTTCAGCCGGTTCAAGCAGGCGCTCCTCACCGCGAACGTGACGATGATGGAGCTCACGTCGCACGGCATGCAGGACAAGAACCGCGCCGACATCGCGATGGTGGTCGACGCGCTCGAGCTGGCGTTCACCCGGGCGTACGTCGACACCTTCGTGGTGGTCAGCGGCGACTCGGACTTCACCCCGCTCGTGCTGAAGATGCGCGAGCTGAACAAGCGGGTGATCGGCATCGGCACCCGCAAGAGCACGTCGCGCCTGCTGATCCAGGCGTGTGACGAGTTCATCTTCTACGACTCGGTGGTGCAGCCGAAGTCGACCAAGCCGCGCCGCAAGGGTGGCGCCACCAACCAGTCGACCGAGGTCGCCGCGGCGCTCGAGGTGCTGGAAGACGCGCTCGACGGCCTCCGGCGCGAGAACCCCGACCCGCCGCTCGCGAGCGTGGTGAAGTCGGCGGTGCTGCGCAAGCTCCCCGACTTCAACGAGTCCGACCTCGGGTTCAGCTCGTTCGCGCGGTTCCTGGAAGCGGGCGTCGACGCCGGTGTGGTCCGGATCATCCGCGACAACAAGTCGGGCGGGTACCGCGTCGACTCCGCCGAAGAGGGCGAGCGCCAGGTGAGCGAGGAGATCCCGCGCGAGGCGACCAGTGACGGCGGCGCGTGGTCCGACGAGTACCTCCCGAGGGGGACCGACGTGTGGGTCACGGTGCTGGTCGACGCCGACCTGCCGCCGCTCGCCGCCGCCACCCGGCTCGCGGTGCTCGAGGCGCTCGAGAGCGTCGTCGAGGAGCGGAACAAGAAGCGGCGGAAGACCACCGCGCAGTTCGTCCGCGAGGACGTGAAGAAGAAGCTGCGGCGCACCCACCCCGACCTGCCGTCGGACGTGATCCGCCGGGTGCTCGACGGCCTGATGCGCGCGGGGGAGCTCATCCACCGCGACGGCACGGCGATCCGCACCGGAACTGCGCCGTTCACCCTGGGCAAGGACGCGGGCGGCCTGAACGAGGCGCTGGTGCGCCTGTCGCTCGCCACGCTCAAGGAAGCCGGGTGCGACCTGTCGGACACGGCCCTGCTGTCGGACCTGTTCTACGGAGACCGGGACCGGCGCCGGGAGGTCGAGGAGACGCTCGCGTACCTCACCTCCGACGGCGGTGAGCCGCAGGACCTCGACCAGCTCGACCTCGACGACCTGCTGGTCACCGCGCCGAGCCGCAAGGCGGCGCCGGTGAAGGCCAAGGACGAGCCGAAGGCCAAGGACGAGCCGAAGGCCCCGAAGGCCTCGCCGAAGCCGCCGAAGGCCGTCGCGGCGGAGGTCGCGCCGGTCGGTGACCCGATCGAGGCCGACGAGGCTCCGAAGAAGAAGCGGACCCGGAAGAAGAAGGACGCCGAGGTCTCGGCGGACGACGACCTCCTGTTGGTGGCCGAGCCCGCGGCGAAGCCGAAGAAGAAGCCCGAGCCGAAGGCGCGCCCGGTCGAGACCGATCTGAACGATCTCGACTCGCTGCTCGAGCCCTCGTAGCGCCGTCCAACCGAGGGGCTCGGCCCCGGCGATCGCGCCGGGGTCGGTCCCTCGCGCCGGGGTCGGTGCTCGCGCCGATGCAGCTGTCCGCGGTCCCGCTGGGGCGACCGAGGACGCCGCGTCCGCACACGACCCCTCCCCCACACCGGACCAGGGCACAGACGCTCTCGCGCCTGTGAGCGCCGCCCCGCCCGACACGGCACCGAAGGGCTCCAATCCGGGGTACCCCGGCGGCTACATCAAGTACGAGAACGCTACGGGACAGGCTGTGAACCCCGCGACCGGGAAGATCGTGTCCAATGCGGATCTCAACGCGCACATTCCGTTGGAGTCGCCGTGAGTGCTCCCGGACTGCATCGACTCGTCGGTCGTGAGGTGTCATCCGTGGAATTCGTGAGGGACTACGTCCAGCT
>JBEBJC010000039.1:0-18841 GCA_040080105.1 Myxococcota bacterium | reverse complement strand
GCCTGGACGTACCGGACCACGACCGCGCCGTCGGTGTCGCGGGACTCGAGCTCCTTGCCGCGCCAGTACCGCTTCTCGATCCGCAGCTCGCCCGCCTCGGACCACCACCGCCACCAGCCGTGCCGCTGGTCGAAGCTCTGGCTGCCGATGCCCGCGAACCACACCCGATCGTTCGGTTCGAACCCGGCGTCAGCGGCGACCGTCGGCGGGCGTGGCGGCAGCAGCTCGCCGGTGTGCATCCGCTCGACGCCGTCGGCGTCCCAGTACCGCACCGGCCCGGCGACGCCGGCGTGGAACGGCGCGCTCGTCTCCCGCACGACGGGCGGGCAGAGGTCGGGCACGGTGCTCTCGGTGGTGGGCGCATCGGTGCGGCGCCAGCGGATCGTTCCGTGCCGCGCGCCGTGGGCCATGGTGCCTCGCGCCGACCAGGTGCCGTCCTGGTGGGTGCGCTCGTACGGGCCGTGGGACACGCCGTGGACCAGCTGCGACACACAGGCCAGCGTGCCGTCGGGGCGATAGTACCGGGCCTCGCCGTGGTCGAGGCCGTCGACCTGCTCGCACACCAGGAACTCGCTGCGATCGGCGATCCACCGGGCGTGTGCCGGCAGAGACGGGGGACGAGCAGGTTCAGACACGACGCCTCCAGGGCAGGTGCTCTAGCTGGCCGGTCCCCGTCGGACCGGTGAGCGTGTGTGAGCGCTGGGAAGGGGCGCCGGCCATGAACCCCGCTCCCGAGTGCGTCCTCGCCCGGCGGGTGCTGCTCCACGCGCTGCAGGCGCTCGGGTCGCATCAGGACGCGGCGGTTCTCGTCGGATGACCGAGATGCTGAGGGTTTTGCTCGACGGTTGGGGGTCGCATGCGTATCGAGAAAGCGATACATGCATCGGTAATGCGATGAAGAAGACCCAGGACCACGACTCGAAGCTCTCCCGCACGCGCCGGGCCATCGCCGCCCAGGTGCGGAGCCTGCGGCGTGCCCGCGGGTGGACGCAGGCCGAGCTCGCCGCGATGTTGGGCCTGTCGCAGTCCCGGCTCAGCGAGCTCGAGGCGGGCGACGGGTCGTTCGCGGCCGAGCACCTCCTCACGGTCCTCGCGCTGTTCAACGTGGACCTCGCGGCGTTCGGCGTAGACGCGGACGACGACGGCGACCTCCACAACGCCCTCGTCCGGCACGGGGCGAGGCACCTCCGGGAGGTCTCGGGGGTCGTCCCGACGGGCCGGTACGCCCGCCCCGCCGACGCCGTGCGGACGGTGCTGCTCGAGCCGCGCTCCGAGCGCTGGGTGGCGGCCCTCGCGCCGGTCCTGGTGTGGAGCATCGACGAGCTCGCCCTCCCGCCCTTGCAACACGACCTCGCGGTCGCCGGCGTCCCGAACCGGTTGGGGTGGCTGGTGGAGAACGTCGTCGCCGCGACCGGTTCCACCACCGCGCCTGCAGGTCCGTGGCGCCAGCGGGCCCGCCGCGCGGAGGTGGTGCTGGCCGCGTTCCTCGCCCACGTCGAGCCCCCCGCCTCCCCGGCGCCGGACCCGCTGGACCGCGCCATCCGCTCCTCGAAGACCTGGCAGGAGGTTTGGTCGGCGGCGTCTCCGATCTCGCGCCGGTGGGGGGTGGTGACGGCGCTGCAGCCAGGCGACTTCGCGCGTGCCCTCGAGGCGGCCCATGTATCCGATTGACGAGTTCCTCCGAGGCCTCGATGCAGCCTGGACGCCAGGCGATCGGCGGATCCGGTTGCCGCTGTTCGGGTCGGCCGCGCTGTTCCTGCAGACCGACTACGTGCGCGGCACCAAGGACGGCGACATCCTGGAGACGCAGGAGGTCGCAGCGGTCCGGGAGCGGCTGCTCGCGCTGGGCGGGACAGCGCGTTGCACCAGCGCCATCGGATCTACCTGGAGGCGTGCGCGCCTCGTGCGCCGGGTGCGCGACGCGGTGGACTGGTTCCGCTTCGATGCGCGCGCGGACCTGCTGCCTCGGTTCGTGGCCAACTTCCACATGGTGGAACGGGATTTCTTCGGTGTGGCCGAGACGCTGGTAGAGCTGCCCGACGACCTCGACCGTTGACGGCGACAGTCCTGGAGATGGGCCACCTGCCCTCCAGACAGCGGGGGTGCGCGCTGGCCGGCAAGCTTCACTTGCCGAACACGCTCGATGCGCGGACTCCTTGTGTGGGTTTCGCACGTGATCAGCAACAACGGAGCTACGTGGGGGCGCAGCTGTCCCCGAGCTCCTCGAACCTGGGCGTCCAGTCCCGTCCGTCCGACCTCACACGGAGCGGCCCAAGACGTCGACCACGACGGACGCTCCAGTTGAACCCTCCACGCGCGAGCCTCGCGGATCGGACACGCCGCTGTCGTGCGGCAGCGCCCCGATCCCCTCCCCGATCTCCTCGCCGATGAACGACACCAGCATGTGCGCACCCTCGGGCAGCCCGCGGAGGGCGTTGACGGCTCGGTACTCGGCCTTGGTGAGCGCGACCTTCACGGTCTGCCAAGGATGGGGTCTCCATGGACCGCCCACGTCGGCGCGTCCCTGAGCGGGCCTCCCGGGCGATTCAGCGAGCCACGACCCGGCCCGCGTCCGTGGTGATGGTTCGCTCGCGCGCGATGGCCTGGTCCCAGTCGAGACGAGAGGCCGGGTGGAGGAAGTGTCGCCACGCCGCAGCCATCTGGCGGGCGGACTCGTCGAACGGCATCGCGCCGAACCCCGTCCCCATCGCGGGCGCGAACACCGTGCGGATGGGGCGTTCGGCGGCGACGTTGTGCCGGTACACGGCCAGCAGCGCCGCCCACGTCGCCGTGTAGACCTGGTCCGTCCCCGAGATGCCTCCGGGCATGCGCATGGTGGGCGCATGGACGAGGAACGGTCGGTCCGGAGTGCCGGTCGGGACCACGAACGCGGTGCCCACGGGCTGCTCGCCCAGGTAGTCGTTCCGAATCCGGTCCTGGACGGCGGCCATCAGGGGCTCGCCGTGGAAGTCGACCACGGCGGCGTCGATCCCCGCGGTCATGATGCCGTAGGCGTTCCCGGCGGTGACGAACGCGTCATGCGGAGGGAGCTCCGCGTACCGTCCACAGACCACTTCGAACCTGGCGAGTCCGTGGAAGCGGGTCCTGAACGCCTCGCACGCGGACGGGTCGGGGTGCACGACCCCGAGGGTGAGGTTCAGCATCAACGGCCGCGTATCTCGCGTCACGGTCCGTCGCCCTCTGTGGCGCGGTCGCTGCCCGCCGGGGGCACGGGGAAGCCCTCGAGCCGTCGCTGCAGGCAGACCACGCCGCCGCACCGCGCACCACCACCCGGTCCGGGGCGCTGGAGGCTGTTCGCCCGTCGCGTCAGCGGCTCGGGCCCTCCAGTCCTCGGGTTCACCGGGCAACGTCCGCCCCTCGTCGGTCCGGAGCTCGCTGTTCGCGAGCGGTCAGAGGTAGCGAGCGGGCGCGTCCGGTCGCCGAACGGCCGACGCGCGCAGCGGTCACGTCCTACCGTTCGGTTCAGGGTTACGATCGCTCACAGCTCGATGTTCACCCGTCACGCGACACCACGTCCAGATGGACCGGCGTCGCAGCGGGGAGTCGCACGATGAACGCTGCTCGAGCTCTGGTCTGTGTGCTCAGCTTGGCCACTGGCGCTGGGATCATCGCACAGTGGACGCTGGTGTGGTCCGGCGCGTTTCCGGTGGCGGAGAGCGTCCCCGGCTTCCGGGACTACTTTCTCTCCTTCGTGACGGCCGACCTCTGGCTGGTCATCGCCTCCGTCCTGACTGGAGTCTTCCTCCTGTTGAAGGACGCCAGGGCGCTCCTGTTCGGAGTGGCGCTCGGTTCCGCGATGATGTTCTTCGGTCTCTACGCCTTCACGTACGACTTTCGGACCGGCCTGTTGTTCGACTTCTCGGCCGGAGAGGTGTTCGGGAAGGTCGTCAGCCTGTACAACTTGCTCGCGGGCCTGCTGATCATGACGCTAAGCTGGAGGGAGCGCGACGCCACCCGTCACTCCTCGTCGAGCCCGATGGGCTTCGGGGAGCGCGTCGGCCACCCGAGAATTCTGGTCTACGGCGTCGGGGCGATCGGCGGACTCTTCGCGGGGAAGCTCGCCCGAGCGGGCTTCGACGTGACCGCCCTGGCTCGTGGTGCGTCGGCGACCCTCCTCCGCGACGAGGGGATCGTCCTCCTCGATGCGCTGCGAGGGACGCGCGAGACCTTCCGCCTGCCGGTCATCGAAGAGCTGACCCCTGAAGACACCTATGACTACGTGCTCGTCGTGATGCAGAAGCACCAAGTCGCCGCAGTGTTGCCGCGCCTCGCAGAGAACGCGTCGCCGAACGTCGTCTTCGTCGTGAACACCGCCTCGGGCTACGACGCTTGGATCGCGGCCGTCGGCCGAGAACGGCTCATGATCGGCTTGCCGTCCGCGGGCGGAGAACGCCACGACGGCGTCGTCGAGTACTTCGTCGGTCGCGGGCTGGTGCGAGCCTTCCAGTCGACCACCTTCGGGGAGGTCGACGGCTCGAGCACGGAGCGGCTGCGGCGCTTGGTCGAGATCTTTCGCAGGGCCGGCTTCTCACCCACCTGGTCACGACACATCGGCGATTGGCAGCGAACGCACGTCGCGGTGGTACTCCCCGTCGCGTGGGCGCTGTACCGCCACGGCTGCGACGCTACCGCGCTCGCCGCCTCCCCACGCGACCTGCGAGACATGGTCCTCGCGATCCGCGAAGGGTTCCGCTGCCTCCGCGCCCTCGGGCATCGCGTGACCCCGGCCAAGCTGAACTACTTCTTCCTCCCCGTCGGTTTGCTGGTCGTCGTCCTTCACATCGCGATGCGGACGAGGCTCGTCGACGTGGCGATGGCTCGCCACGCGAGAAACGGGCGCGGCGAGATGGAGCAGCTCCGCCGAGAGTTCCTCGCACTGGCCGCCACCTCCGAGGTCGCCATGCCCGTCGCCGCGGCCCTCTACGGCCCCACACCCCGCGTCTCGTGACAGTCGCGGGCGCGCTCTGCCGTCAGTCCCCGGCGCCGCCGCCCATGGAGACCACCACCCAGTCGGCGCTGACGTCCTCCCGGGACCGCTTCTCCTTGGGCGTGGCCGGGCGCGCCTGGACCTCGAACATCCACCGCGGGTCGTGGCCGTGCTCGGACAGCAACGCCGAGCACACCGAAGGGTCCTTGCACCACAGGGCGGTCGCCGCCTCGCTGTTGGTGAGCACGAACACGTCGGTCTCGTCCCAGCCGCCGGGCTCGATCCAGCCCTCGAACTGGGTCGTCCCACCGCGGCCCTCCCTGGCCGGAGCGGGCGCAGGACGGGGCGCCGGAGCCTCCACCGGGCTGGGCTCCTCCGGCAGCCCGGCGCAGCCGAGGACGAAGCCGATCAGGCCCAGGACGCAGGGGAATCGCACCATCTCACACCTCCACCGCCCCTCTAATCAAACGTTCGTTTGGAGTTCGAGGCCGGTACAATGGTGTGACATTGGCGCTGGTGCGCGGGCGTGCGGATTCGTCACGCCGGCGTCGGCGCGCCGAGAACCATCGGGGCGTCGGAGCAAACCACGACCCGGCCCGCGTCCGTGGTGATGGTTCGCTCGCGTGCGATGGCCTGGTCCCAGTCGAGACGAAAGGCCGGTGGAGGAAGTGTCGCCACGCCGCAGCCATCTGGCGGGCGGACTCGTCGAACGGCATCGCGCCGAACCCCGTCCCCATCGCGGGCGCGAACACCGTGCGGATGGGGCGTTCGGCGGCGACGTTGTGCCCACGACAGCCACGCCGCGCCGTGGGGTCGTGACGGGGACCGGCCCTCGGACGCCCGTTGCCAGGGCGGCGCAGGAACGGGCAGTTGTCGGTCCGCCCCCACGGCGGGACGTCGTTTGCGGCGTCGCGCCGATCGAGCTCTCCTGCGGTAGGTTGCGCCAGCGAGGCGCCCTTGACCACGAAGGCCCTGAACAAGCTCCCGCGCACCGACGCCGCGTGGGAGGTGGGGATGATCCACACCCGGTTCGAGCAGGGCGGGGTCGTCGCGGTCGGGCTGTTGGTGGTCGTCGAGCGAGGCTCGGGGACGATCCGCGTCGCGTCAGCGGTGACGGAGGGCGAGTCGCCCGCCGTGGTGTTCCGCAAGGCGCTCGTGGCCCCGGCGCCGCCAGCGAAGCCTTCCCGGCCGAAGCACGTGGTGTTCGACGACCCCTGGCTGCGCGACGCGCTCGCGTCCCTGCTCGAGGAGGCTGGGGTGCTCTCGGTCGCGACCGAGGCCACCCCGGCTCTCGACGACGCCATCGCGCGGCTGCTGCAGCAGGGCGGGGCGCCGGCGGGTCCAGGCATCGACCACGACGTGGCGGGCTGGCGCGCGGCCTTGCAGGACCTGATCCGGGTCGCGCCGTGGAGTGCCCTCGACGACCGGGTGGAGTTCACGTTCGAGGGGGGCGGGCTGGACGCCTCGGTCGCGACCGTGATGGGCCATCGGGGCGAGCTGCTCGGCGTCGTCCTGCACGCGACGCGGGCGGACCTCGAGGCCCTCCGCGCCGCGCGGGCGGCGGGCGATGGTCGCACCCGGCGGCACGTGTCCACGCACCTGATGCTCGAGCCTCGCTCCGGGCTGTCGGCGGACGAGCACGAGCGGTGCCTGCGTGGCGGGCTGCAGTTCCCGCCGGGCCTCTACCCGCGGGTCTACGCGACCTCGGCGGGCGGGTTCGCGCAGGCCTCCGCCGACGCGCAGCTGCGCCTGCTGACCGCGGTGCGCGCCGTCACCGCCCTCTGTCGGCGAGAGCTCTCCGCGCTGGGGACTGGCGCGCGCCGGACGCAGGAGGTGGAGGGCGTTCGGGTGACGGCCGCGCGGAGCTGAGGGGGCGATCATCGGGTCTTGGGGCCGACCCTGCGTCAGCGGGAGCTCCGGCTCGGTGTGCAGCGGCCGAGGATGACCTTCCAGCCGTTGCGGCGGACTGCGGCGTCGCGGACGATGTCGGAGACCTCGTCGGCGTCCACGCGCTCGTCCCCGGGGCGGAACTGGCGGCCGAACGCGTCGGCGAGCTCGAGGCGGTCGGACGGGCGGCGTGCGCGCTCGAGCACTCTGGCGAAGGCCTCGCAGGCGTAGGCGAAGGTCTCGCGCTTCTGGTAGGCGATGTCGAGCAGCCACTCGCGGCGCCGCGTGAACGGCAGCCCGACCTGCTCGCGCTTGCAGTTGTGGAAGATGTGCGCCACCTCGTGGACGACGAAGTCGGCGAACGGGCTGTCGTCGTCGAAGTACCCGGGCGTGACGTAGCAGGTGGTCTCCTGGCTGAGGCCGAGGAGGCGCGGGGCGTCCGGGCCGAGCAGGGGCGCTCCGACGCTGTGGAGGTACAGGTTCGCCAGGTGCCAGGCGTCGTGGTCGAAGCTCTCGTCGCGCAGGACGCGCTCGACCGTGTCCGGGGTGAGGAACACGACCGAGCGCTCGACCAGCGCGAGGACGTGATCCTGCTCCGCCCTCGGAAACAGGCCGCGCACCATCGGCTCCGACTTCTGCCGGGTGAGGGCCGCCAGCACCTCGGGCTCTGGGAGCTCCCGGACGACAGCGCCCGCGCTCCGCCGTGAGACCTCGGCCACGAGGGCACCCCGCAGGTCGTCGCTCGCGCGGTGGGCGCGGTCCATGAAGCTGTCGCCTCCCCACGCCGAGTGGTAGGGGTCGGTCTCGCCCGTGAGGAGGTAACGCTCGATCTCGCTGGCGATGGCGCTCGTCACGCGGTCCTCCCCGCAGGGCGCGGCCACTCCCCCAGGAAGGTGGGCCCGGAGCCGGCTTCGATAGAGAACGCGACCAGGTGTCCGGGCCGTCCGACCGCGTCGAGGCCGACGCACCGAACTCCGCCGACCCCTGCATCGACGCGGTGGTGGTGGTGCCCGAAGAAGCACACGGCCGGGCGCAGTCGCTCGACGAGCTCGGCGAGCCCGGCGGCCTCGCTCCGGTACCGGCGCTCGGCTCCGCTGCGGAACCGCGACACGAACTCGATCCCGGCCGGTGCGTCGTGGAGGAGCAGCACGTCGGTCCTCGCGCCCCCGAGGCGCTCGATCTCGTCGCGAGTGTAGTGGCGGCGGGCGTAGCCTTGCAGGCTCGTGGCGGGTCGCTCGTAGTTCGACGGTCCATGACAGCCGCCCAAGCCGGCGACGACCACGCCCGCAGCGATCTCGGCACGGTGCCCGTTCCGGAGGTGGCGGAGCCCCGGGAGCACCTCGTCCGTGTCGAGCGCATCCAGCCACGCGAAATCCTCGTGGTTCCCCTTGATGAACATCGTCGGCCGGGGAACGGCGCGACGCTCGGCCCACCACGTCGGGAAGTCGCCAGGGCCGTCGTGATCGCGAGTGGCCCGGTCGACGCGCGCGGGGTCGGGCCAGATCCCGAAGTCGCCGACGTGCAGCACCTGGTCGAACACCACGCCCAGGTCGGCCTCGAACGCGAGCAGGTCGGCGTAGAACCGATCGAGGGCTCCGTGGGTGTCGCCAGCGGCGCACAGCAGCATCTCGAACCTCGAACCCGTTCGTAGCACGCGGTGAACGCCACGTAGCGTGGCGTGTATGCTTCTTCCGGTGATCATGAGCACGCAACCCGCCATGGTTCCAGGCCGCGTCTACCGGACGCGCGAGCTCCGCGCGTACTCCGCGAACCCGTCCCGATGGGCGAAACGCCTCGTCGAGCAGGGCGTGCTCCGCCAGCCGCACCACGGGCTGTTCTACTTGCCGGTGCAGAGCCGGTTCGGCCCCGTCGCCGCCAAGGACGAAGGCTTGGGCACGACCCAGCTGTTCGCGGTCACGCTCGTCTACAACGGTGAACGAACGGGCGAGGTCGAGCTCGGCGGGCGTCGGTTCTGGTTCCGACGGGTGCGCTTCCCGAAGGACCCGCCTCCGGAGTGGTACGTGGTCGACCTGCTGCAGAACGAGCGCTGGATGGCCGAAGACACGAGCCGGCTCGACGAGTACCTGGTGCGCGCGCTGCGCGTCGGGCGGCTCGATCGCGACCGGCTCCGGGAGATGGCCGCAGAATACGCGCGCCCCGCGGTTCGGGAGCGCCTGATGCGGGCCCTCGCCGCGTCGGCGTCGGCAGCCTGAACGTGTTTCCTCACGACGATCCGCACTTCGACGACATCGTCGCCGAGGTTGCCCGTGCGAAGCACATCGAAGCCGGCCTGGTCGAGAAGGACTACTGGATCACCCACGCGCTGTGGGCCCTGCATGACGCTCGCCTCGAGGTCCGGTTCAAGGGCGGCACGTGCCTGTCGAAGGGCTACGGGCTGATCGAGCGGTTCTCCGAGGACCTCGACCTGCAGCTCGGGCCCGGGAGGTCCGACCTGCCCGAGCCGCCGAACTGGCGGGGCGAGAAGCCCTCGCACGTCGCGAAGCGGCGCGTGTGGTTCGAGGCGCTCCAGTCGAGGCTGTCGATCCCGGGCTGTCGTGTCGAGCTCAACGCGGAGCTCGACGACGAGCGCGCCCGGAGCGCGGTGTTCGAGGTGCACTACCCTGCGCCCCTCCTGGCTGGGCGCCGACTACCCCTGCATCAGCCCGATCACGATGATCCGATCCCGGTGATCACGATGGTCCGATCCTAGTGTTCACGTTCGAGCGATCCCGGTGATCACGATGGTCCGATCATGGTGATCACGTTCGAGCGATCCCGGTGATCACGATGGTCCGAAATCCGCATCCGGCACGCCTACTGCAGTTCGTGCCTGACGATGGGGACGCGGTCTGCCGGTCGCTGCCGGTCGACCGCGACTGGGTCGAGGGGGCCAGATTCGCGAGCGCTTCGAGGACGAAGCAGTGGCGCGCGCTCGTCGACGAGACCAACGCACCCATCGACGCCCGCCGCGCCCGGTACCTCCACGACGGCCGCCTCGTGGCCCAGCGCGTCGGCGACCTCGACCGCCGCATCGCGAACGTGCGCGCTCGGCTCCGGGGCGGACGCGGCGATTTGCACCGAGCAGATCACGAACAGGCCCAGAAGGCGCGGCTCGAGCAGGAGGCCGCGGTGCTCTGGCAGGAGGACTGCTACGCCCACGCCGTGGAGAAGAACCTCGAGCAGCTCGAGCGCCTGCGCCGCATCGCACCGACTTCGCCCGGCTGCCGTTCGGGCTGCAGCGCCAGTTCGTGACGAAGTTCCTGCGCGCGCTGGACGTGAAGGCCGACCGCCGGAGCCTCCACGCCCGGTTGCAGGTGCCGTTCGACAACCAGGGCATCAGCTCTTGGCCGACGAGGCCGAAGCCGCGCTGGCCCACCCCTGAAACGACGACGGGCCGCCCGAAGAGGACGGCCCGACCGAGGATATCGACCTGGGTTCACCCGAAGGTTCCGCTGTCGGTCGATATGGAACGAAATGGCTCCCCGAACGCCGCCTTTCCGCGAGTCACTACCGTCAGGAATGGTCGGCATCTTGACCGTTTCCGTTTCGGGGGTGTCGGCTCCCGGGGTCACGATGTCGTCGACGAGGTGCTTGAGCCCCGTGTTGTCGAAGGGCACCTGGAACGTAATCCGAATCAGCCGGCGCTCCACCACTTCGATCTTCTCCACGAAGTGCAGCACCACCTGCCGCTTGCGCTCGAACGGCAGCGACTCGAAGCTCTCCCGCACCCGCCGGGCCATCGCCGCCCAGGTGCGGAGCCTGCGGCGTGCCCGCGGGTGGACGCAGGCCGAGCTCGCCGCGAAGCTGGGCCTGTCGCAGTCCCGGCTCAGCGAGCTCGAGGCGGGAGACGGGTCGTTCGCGGCCGAGCACATCCTCACGGTCCTCGCGCTGTTCAACGTGGACCTCGCGGCGTTCGGCGTGGACGCGGACGACGACGGCGACCTCCAGAACGCCCTCGTCCGGCACGGGGCGCGGCACCTGCGGGAGCGCTCCGGGGTCGTCCCGACCGGCCGGTACACCCGCCCAGCGGACGCCTTGCGGACGGTGCTGCTCGAGCCGCGCTCCGAGCGCTGGCTGACGGCCCTCGCGCCGGTGGTGGTGTGGAGCATCGACGAGCTTGTGCTCCCGCCCCTGCAACACGACGTCGCGGTCGCCGGCGTCCCGACCCGGTTGGGGTGGCTGGTGGAGAACGTCGTCGCCGCGACCGGTTCCTCCACCGCGCCTGCAGGTCCGTGGCGCCAGCGGTCCCGCCGCGCGGAGGTGGTGTTCGGCGCGTTCCTCGCCCACGTCGAGCCCCCCGCCTCCCCGGCGCCGGACCCGCTGGACCGCGCCATCCGCTCGCCGAAGACCTGGCAGGAGGTGTGGTCGGCCGCGTCTCCGATCTCGCGTCGGTGGGGGGTGGTCACGGCGCTGCAGCCGGACGATTTCGTGCGTGCCCTCGAGGCGGCCCATGCATCCGATTGACGCGTTCCTCGCTGGGCTGGACCTTCCCCGGCGGCGTCCTGTCGGTTCGGCGCGGCTGCCGTCAGTCACACGGCCGCACTCTCCGCGTCCTCGTCATCCTCGTCGTCATCCGCGACGGTCGCCGAGGCTTCGGTCGAGGCCTTGCCCATGGCGCGCTCGACAATAGCGAGCAGGGCCCCCTTCCGCGCCTCATAGAATTCTTGGAACGAGTCGGCTCGCAGCAGCGCCGGGTCGATGACGTGGCTCTTCAGGACGGTGTCCATGCCGACGTCGTCGAGCTTGACCTGAACGTGCCCCTGAAGCTGCGCGAGGTACTTCGACGGTGCGCTGCCACCGATCATCCGATTCGCCTTGTATGAGATGGCCGTCTTGTTGACGATCGCGTTGAAGACGCGCGGAGGGACGGCGTGGTCCTCGCACCACTTCTTCGGGAAGATGTGGTGGATGTCGAGCTTCGCGTCGTCGCGGTCGAGGTCGACCATCCGCGCCTTCCAGAAGAAGTCGCATGCTCCATCTCGCTGCAAGAGTACGTAGAGCCCACGGTACGCAGCGCTGGTGCGCGAACGAAGCGTGTCGAGACGGTTCGGGTTGAAGCCCGCGGCCTGGACGGTGGCGGGCTCCGGTGCGGACGGGTCGGTGATCCACGCGAGGAGCTGCTGCACGTCGAGCGCGATCCGCGTCTCCACGGCGCCACCGTACAACTCTCCCAGGACGCCGCACCAGAACCAGCGCGCGAGCTTCGTCTTGACCTGCGGCTCGAGCCATCGCTCGCCAAGATGCGCCAGCACGGCTCCCAGCGGCGTGAGCTGTGTCCTGTATGGGAGGAACTTCGGGTGGTGGAAGCCCTCGCTGCGCATGAAGCGTTCGGCCTCCTCGAATCCCTTGGTCAGTGACTCGGCCCACTTCTGGAAGGCGCCGAGCGGCAGCTCGAGGATGTGTTCGCGCTTCGCGGTGACGCCCGTGGCCTCCTTGCCGGTTCGCCCGGCGGCCAGATCCTGGGTGCGCTTCTCGAACGAGTGCAGCAGCGACACGCCCTGGAGGAAGTCGGTCGGCTGCAGGTCACGCAGCAACCGCTTCTTGCTGAGGCGAGCGTGGCGCCCGCTCTTGCCCCTCCCGCCGAACCAGTCGTCACGGAGGTTGAAGCCGTCGGCCGCCCAAGTGGCAGTGATGAGCTCGAATACCGAGAGCGGCACGCCGCCCGTGTTGACCTTCTCGAAGACGAGGCACACGGCCTCCTTCGAGGTTTCCTTTTTCAGGCTGATGACGGGCAGCGCGTAGTTGCGGAACGGCTCGAGGACCTTGTGGCGGAATTCCATGAATCGCGTGAACTTTTCGCGGTCCGCTTGGACGAGCGCATACTCCCAGTGGCTCGAGTCAAGAATCTGGTTGCACGGGAAGTGAAACGCCGCGATTTCCTTCTCGCGCGTGCTCAGGTCGAGCTTCACATCACGGCCGAAGTTCGACCTCTGGGTGCGCTGCTCGTCTACAGTGACGATCGCACCCTCCAACGCCTGGGGACCCTGGAGCGCCTTCTCGATATCGAAGTAATAGTGGAGCTTCAGCTCTCGCTTCTTCGCATCTCGGGTCGCGACGGGCTTGTCCAGCTTCAGGACCTGCGTGAGCGATGTGAGGCGCTGCTGCCCATCGAGGATCAGCTCCTCGGGGGTGATGGCGGGCGGCAGGTCGACGCCCTCGACAGCGCGCACCTGGAAGCGTGTCTCGCCGCCGGTCTCGAGGAGCATCACGGCACCGATCGGGAACGACCGCGCGATGCTGACGAGCAGCGACTGGATGTGCTCGTCGTCCCAGACCCATCCGCGTTGGAAGTCAGGCAGTTGGAGCTTGCCCTTCACGACCCTGGCGAGGAGGTCGCTGAGCTGGGTCTTGGTGGAGTCGAAGGTAGACATTGGGCCCCGAGCGTGGATGGTCCGCCACGAACACCGAGGACATATCCTGCGGGGCCGTGAGCACGCCTACGCCGAACCCGGCGCCGGCTCGGCCGTGTCGAGCCCCATCGAGCTCGCCAAGCCCAAGGGGTGCGCCCTCGAGGATTCTCCGTCGACCCGTGTCCGATCCCGCTTCGCTTCGCGTCGTAGGAGTGCACCCCCCCGTTCGGGTGTCGCGGAGCCAGTTCATGTCCACGAGGGTTGTGCCGTTCCAGGTCGACGCGGAGGCCGCCGCGCAGCGGTTCCGGGGGATGATGACCCGCGGGGTGTTCCGTCCCAGGGACCTCGCGAGCGCCGGAACCTGGGAGACCGCGAAACCGCTCTACCTGCCGGTGCGTAGGGTGCGCGTCACGATGTCGACCAACTGGAGTGCGCTCTCCGGCACGAAGCAACGGAACGGCCAGCTCACGTGGTCTCCGGTGACAGGCCAGCACCATGGCGTTCACGAGGGCATCGTCGTCCTCGGGGCGCCGGGCCCCTGGTTCCGCGCCCTTCCTCGTCTCACGGCGTCGCTCCCACATGCCGTGGAGGCCGACCCCTCCGCCGAGGTGGTCCGAGCCACGGTCTCCGAAGAGGACACCAAGAAGGACGCACTGAAAACCGCCAAGCGCCTGGAAGAGCAGGCGTGCCTGCGGATGGTTCCCGGACCGGGTCGGAAGGGGATCAAGGTGAGCAGCACGATCGAGTCGCTCGAGGTCGAGGACGTACTGGTCCCGGTCTACGAGGTCGCGGTCAGTCACCATGGCACCCGACACGTGGGGTTCGTGGACGGCCACTCCGGCGCGTTGTTCGCCCGCCCGCCGACCAGCGGTGGCCGCGTGGGGGCGTTGATCGCTGGCGTGGTCGGAGTGCTCGCACTCCTCGTCGCGGGCTTCCTGGGGATCTCCACCCTTAGCGCTGCCCAACTGGCAGCCGGCGCAGCAGCCCTGGCCGAGCACCATGCGCGGGAAGAAGAAGCGCGCGTGGCCCAGGTCCAGACGGAGTGGTCGGCGCAGCGCGAGCGCCTCTCGGCCGACCTGCTCGCCGTGGAGCCGATGCTTGCGGCGCGCGACGCAGCAGCCTCCCGTGCGGCGCTCTCTGCCGCGACGCCTGCCTTGGCCAGGTTCGACAGCGACCTCGACGACGCCGAGCTGGATGGGCTGGTGAAGCAGGCTGCGGCGCTCGACGGCGCAGTGACGCACCTCGAGGCGGTGTCGCGGGGCCTCGCGGCGGCGAACGTGGTGGTGGGAGACAAGAGCCAGTGCACCACGCCGAAGGCGATCGCCGACGCCTGGGCGGATCTCCGCCAAACGCGGCCGACCGATCCTGAGTACGGCAAGGCGACGGCCCTGACCGGCCGGCTCGAGAAGTGCCGCAGCGCAGCCGAGAAGGAGCTGTCGGCCGGGCTGAAGCAGATCATGATCGGCCAGCGGGAGGCGATGGCCGAGAAGCTTGGCAGAGGATTCCTGGACAACGGCTTCGACGTCCGGGTCTCGTTGCGTGGCGTCTCGAAGAACGAGATGCGGCTGGACTTCATCCTGATGTCGAAGGTCCTGGTGCACCAGATCACCGACGGGGGCTCGATGTCCGAGGGCGCGTTCCTTCGGAACCTCCAGAACGCGGGCGTACGCAGGGTCGTCTTCTCGGACACCTGGAACGAGTCGTGGTCGTACGACCTCGAGCCCGAGGACGAGGACCACGGCGGACGAGCGGTACTCGCAGGAATGGGACTGGGCGAGAAGCTCGTCCTCGAGAAGTAGCGGTCGCACCGCGCGGACGCCGCACCGGGGTCTAAGCCCCCGACGATTTCTCTCGCCTTCCGTGTCCGATCCGCCGTCGCAGGCCGTCAACGATGGCGGCGGCGTCAGCGAGGCGCCCCGAGAGTGATGTGCCACCACCACCCGCAGCGAAGGCGGGTTGCCGACGAACGAGGCCGTGCCTAACTCGGCGCCCCAGGAGGAAACGATGTCCCTGCAGTCCAAGTTCCGGGCGTTCCAGGAGAGGATCAACCTCCAACGCTACGATCAGGAGCTCACGCTCCGAACGAAGCGCGACGCCGTCCTGAACCGGCTGCGCATGACGCAGACGTTCACGACCTTCAACCAGGGCAGCTACGAGATGGGCACCGGCGTGAAGCCCACCAAGGGCGACTACGACATCGACGTTGGCGTCGTGTTCGACCTGGGCGCGTTCCAGTCCTTCCCGCCGCCGAAGACGGTCAAGGGTTGGGTCCACGAGGCGGTGAAGCCGCACACGACGAAGGTGACGTGGAAAGAGCCCTGCGTCACCGTTCAGTACCAGTCCGGCGGCGAGCCCGTGTACCACGTCGACCTCGCGGTGTACGGGAAGGACTCTCTGGGTCGCCTGCACCTCGCCCGCGGCAAGGAGCACGCGGCCGAGCAGCGGTGGGAACACTGCGATCCCAAGGGGCTGACCACGGCGATCGGGAACCGGTTCACCGGTGAGGACCTGGCGCAGTTTCGACGGGTGGTCCAGTACCTCAAGCGCTGGAAGGACATGCAGTTCTCGGCGGAAGGCAACGCAGCCCCCGTCGGCATCGGGCTGACCATCCTCGCCCACAACAGCTTCAACCCGTCGCGCAACGGCTCGGCGTACGACGACCTCGTGGCGCTGCGGGCCATGGTGGCCTCGATCGCCGGCTCCTTCACGGCCAAGCCGACGACGAACGGGCTGATGCATCGCATCGTCGCGAAGGTCCCGGTGGAGCCGCGCGACGACGTCTTCGCGCGGATGACCGACCAGCAGGCGACGGAGTTCAAGGGGCGGGTCGACGCGCTGCGTGGCTGGCTCGACGAGGCCGCGCGCACGGCCTCGACCGTGCCGCTGCGCCGCGCGTTCGGCACCGACTTCCCCGAGTAGCCATGTCGAAGACGTCCCTCCCTGAAACCGTGAAGCAGCTGCTCTTCGGACTCGCGGCCGGCCGGTGCGAGTACCGAGGCTGCAACAAGCAGCTGAGCGAGGACGACCTCACCAAGCGGCGAGGGAAGTTCTCGGCCTTCGCCCACATCGTCGCGGACGAGCCGGGTGGGCCGCGCGGGGACCCAGTCCTCTCCCCCCGACTGGCGAAGGACCTGGGGAACCTCATGCTCCTCTGCCTCGATCACCACCGGCTGATCGACGTGGACGACGTCCCTGGGCACCCGGTCGAGCTCCTCCAGGCCATGAAGAAGAGGCACGAGGACCGGATCCGCCGGCTCACCGAGATCGACGACGACCACCGCACGCTGCTCGTACTCATGGCGGCGAACATCGGCGACCGGAAGGGCGTCGTGAACCCGTTGGATGCCCGCGCGGCCGTCCTGCCGCTGTATGCAGTCGACGACGGCGTCCCTATCGACCTCGCGCATCTCCGTGTTCCAGACGGCGACGGTGTCTCTTGGAAGGTCGGCGTGGGGGAAATCGACGAGGCGGCGCGCCGGGTTCAGGAGGCGCTGGTCCGCGGCGAGGCGAAGCACGTGTCGGTCTTCGCGCTGGCACCGATTCCGCTGCTGATGCACCTCGGCCGCCGGCTCGGAGACCTCGCGCCCGGCGAGGCCTTCCAGCGACTACGCTCGCCGCCCGGGTGGGAGTGGCAACCTCCCACTGGCGCGGAGCCGTCGTTCGACGTGGCGTGCCTCGACCCTGCGCCGAGGTCGAAAGACGTCTGTCTCGTGTTCAGTGTCAGTGACGACGTCGACGCGGACCTGGTCGCGCGGTCCGCGCCCGCCGCGGCTCCTCGCTACGTCTTCCGCGTTCCCGAGCCCCGTACGGACGTGGTCCGGACGCGGGATCAGGTCGCCGCGTTCCGCACCCGCGTACGCGAGTTCCTTCCGCGTCTGCGAGCCGAGCACGGCGCGGAGGTCACGATCCACGTGTTCCCCGCGCTGCCGAACTCGCTGGCGGTCGAGTTCGGGCGCGTGCTGTTGCCCAAGGCGGACCCCCGGGTCGAGGTGTACGACCTCAACCGCGACCGGGGTGGCTGGGTGCACGCGCTGACCCTGCTTCCGGGCCTCACGACGGCCTGAACAACTGCGCTTCTAAGCGCGCGGGAAGGACCACAGCCGAGCGCGCTCCTCCTCACTGACCGGCGTGACCGTGATGGCGTCCGCCGCCTCGCGCCGGGCAAGGAGCTCGGGCGTGTACGCCTGCCGGATCGTCTCGAGCTGCGGACGCGTAGCCGCGACCACCCAGCGGCGGGCCCGTTCCACGGTCCATCGGTTCAGCTGCTGCACGAGCTCGGCGGTCCGGCCTCGGCCCGGGAATGTCATCGCCGCCGGACCGAGCTGGGCGCGACCGTCGATGACGCAGAAAGACCGGGGGCCCAATGGCACGAGCAACGTGGCCAGCTTCGGGCTGTAGACCGCCGGTCGGTCGCAGACCAGAGGCTCGTCATCGCAGTCCAAGGCGACCTGGAGCGTCCTCCCCGCGAGCGACTCGGCGATCATCGTGACGTGGTTGATCAGGTTGTCGACCACCGCGAGGTGGATGCTGTCCTCGTCGTCGGTCGCAAGGGCCATGCCCGATCGCAGGTCCTCGCGCTCGGCGACCGCGGCCTGGAGGCGCCGGACCTCGTACTCGCTGCGGACGGCGAGCCCGGCGAGTGCGAAGACGATCCGCGTGTGCTGCTTCGGATCGATCTGATCGAGGCGCCCGCCGTCGACCCGCTCGAGGAACTCGGACAGCGCCTGCTCGGCTTCACCGAACCAATCCTCCATCCGGTCGTCGCGCTTGCCGTTCACCCGCGGGACATAGATGAACCTGCCGATCGCGAACGTCGCCTCGAGTGACCGCTCCTCGATCGTCGAGGTGCGGACGTCCAGAGCCCACAGCTTGTCCGTCGTGTCCGGCACCGGGTGTCGCCAGCGCCGCAGGAACGACCTGGCCACCTCGTGATTGTTGCGCTTCGCGCCCATCGGCTCTCCGGTAATCGCGTCAGATCGTTCCGGCCACGAGCCAGCTCGTTCTGGAACGCGCCGGATGCCCCCAGCATCGGGCGGACGAGTGCCAGCCCGCCGCGATGCGTTCCGAAAGTGGGTTCTTCGTTTCCGACACCCGAAACGCGACCACTCGCGGCCGGTAGCGATCGGCTACCTAAGCAGAGAATCTGTCGTGGCACGCCCCCTGCGTTGAGCCCCGTCGCGACCCCTCCGGTCGCTTCGGGAGCCCACCGTGAAGAAGCAGCCCCTCCGCGTCGAGGTCGTCCAGGTCCCCCGCGAGCACGCGCTCCGCAGCTGGGACTCCGCCCTCGACCTCCTCGCCGACGCGTTCGCCCAGCGCATCCTCGACAAGGCCCGCGCCGAGGCCGCCGCCGAGCTCGGGCTCACCCCCGACGAGGTCGCCCCCGAGCCCGACCGCACCGCTGAGCTCGCCCGCGCCCACGGCCTCGCCCTCGTCGGGGGTGACCGGTGAAGCTCGCCCTCGATCTGCGGCCCGCGCTCGAGATGGGCGCGCTGTCCGCCAACGCCGAGCTCCAGGACCCCGACGTCCGCGTCGAGCTCGCGCCCGACCACGCCCCCGCCGTGCGCATCACTGAGGGCGCCGTCGACCTCCGCCTCCAGTTCCCCGACCGGGACGCCGCCCGCCGCTTCGTCGGCCGCGTGTCCGCGCTCCGCGTCCC
>JBEBJC010000782.1:0-4348 GCA_040080105.1 Myxococcota bacterium | reverse complement strand
CGCCCCGCCGGTCCTCGAGCACCAGCCGGACCGAGCCGCCGTCGCGCCCGCGCACCGCCGCCAGGAACGCGTCGAGGTCGGGCGTGTCCACCCCGTCCCCGCTCACGATCGCCCGCTGGGCGAGCAACTTCGCCCGGCCGGCCGGGCTGCCGCCGTCGAGCCACGAGACGTACGGCCGGTCGGCGCGCACTCCCTCGAGCCGGGCCGAACGGTCCGGCGCGTGCACCCGCACCCCCGCCCACAACACGACCCGCTCGAGGTCGAGCGGCGCCAACGGGCGGGTGGGCACCTCGACCACCGACAGCGCCCCGTCGCGGCACACCGACAGCTCGACCCGGTCCGCGCCGACCAGCGCCTGCTCGAGCTCGCGGAACCGGGTGACCGGCGCGCCGTCCACCGCGAGCACCAGGTCCCCGGTGCGCACGATCTCGGCCAGCGGGTCGCCGCGCTCGAGCCGGACCACCTGGAGCACCGACCGGCGCTCCGGGTCGTGCGCCACGAGCTTCTGGGCCTCCGACGCCGGGAGCCCTCGCTCGAGCGCGCGGGGCAGCGGCAGCGTGCCGAGCTCCCACCCGAGCGTGCGCAGGCGCCCCGGACCCCCGGCGAGCTCGACCACGTCGCGCACCACGTCGACCGGGATCGCCCGCCACACCCCGCGCGCCTGGTTCCCCTCGTTGTACGACAGCGACGCCCAGAACGCCGCCACCCGCCCCTTCCGGTCGACGAGCACCCCGTTCACACCCGGCGGCGCGTCGGCCAGCTCGATCACGTCGAGGTTGGTCTGGCGGAACCGCGGCGCGCCCGACGCCGGCAACCCGAACGCGTCGATCTTGGTGACCTCGACCGGCGTCACGTCGACCGCGCCGTCCCGGTCGAGCCCGACGTACCACGCGCGGTCCCCCGGGCCGAGGGCGCGCTCCGCCAGCGCGGCCGACGCGAGCGGCACCCGCCCCGCGTCGGCCGGGTCGTACCGCACCACCGCCAGGCCGTGCACCTCGTGCAGCGCCACCACCTCCGCCGGAATCTCGAACCCGCCGGCGATCACCAGCCGCACCTCGGTCGCGGCCACCGGCACCGTGTCGCGGTCCACCACCACCAGCCCGCGCGCAGCGTCGACCACCAGCCCGGACCCCTGGTACGACGACGAGGCCACGCCCGCGATCGGGTACGGCACCTGCGCCTTGATCCCGACCAGCGACGGCTGCACCACGACCCCGCGCCGGTCGTCGACCGGGACGAACGGGACGTCGAACGACACGGGCCGAGGTGGATCGCCGGTGGGCGGGTCGACCGGCTCACACGGCCAGGTGCCGGTGGCGTCGTCGCGGGCGCAGGTCCGGAACGCGAACCAGGTCCAGTCCATCCGGATCGCGGTCTGCGCGACCTGCTGCGGCTTGTCCACCACGAAGTACCGCACCGAGACGGGCTCGTGGTCGAACCGGCCCGCGAGCGCGCGCACCAGCTCCGACGCGGACCCGATCGGCTCGCCGCCGACCTCCACCAGCACCGCCCCGTCGGGGACGCCGGCCTGGCCGAACATCCAGCCCGAGTCCGCCAGGTACGCGCCGCGCACCGGGATCTGGGCGCCCCGGGCCTGGTGGATCGACAGGTCGTGCACCGTCGCCCCGCCGACCTCGACCAGCGACGACGGGACCCGGGCGGTGAGGTCGTCGACCGTGAGCCCGACCTCGACCACGTCGCCCGCGCGCGACACGGTGAGCGACACCGGCCGGCCCACGTGGTCGTCGAGCGCCGCCTCGAGCGCCACGAACGTCGCGAGCGGGGCGCCGTCCACCGCGAGCACCACGTCGCCGAGCTCGAGCTTCCCCGCCGCCGGGCCGCTCGGGAGCACCTCGCGCACCACCAGCAACCCGGTCGCCCCGGGGTGGTCTGCGCGGGCCTGCTTCTCCCGCACAGCCGACAGGCCGAGCCGGCGGACCTCGTCGAACGAGGTGTACTCCATCCGAGTCTGCAGCGTGCCGCGCGGCACGTCGAGCCCCGCCCGCACCCGCTCGACCGCGCGCTTCACCCGCTCGAGCGGCAGGTAGAACGACGTGGCGCTGGTGGTCTTGCCGCCTGCGTTCAGCCCGATCACCCGCCCGAGGCGGTCGACCACCGGCGACCCCGAGGAGCCCCCGGAGGTCGCGCTCGCCGCCTGCAGGTAGAACGTGTCGAAGTCGCTGTACCCGCCGCCGTACTCGGGCGCCGGCCGGTCGAGCCGCGCGATGGTCCCGTCGAGGATCGACAGCCGCTCGCCGCTGTCGTTGCCGATCACCCGCACCTCGACCCCGACCGCGGCCGCCTCGGGCACCAGCGGCAGCGACGCGGGCTGATTGAACGACAGCTTCGACGGGTCGTACCGGAACAGCCCGAAGTCGTGCACCGGGTCGCGGTACACCGGCACGAGCTCCACCTCCTCGTTGTTCGGGAACACGCCCTCGGCCACCACCGGGCCCGCGGTGACCACGTGCCGGTTGGTGAGCACGAGCCCGAGCTCGGCGTCGATCACGAACCCGGTGGCCTGGCTGTTGGTGCGGCCCGCGCCCTCGAACGCGCGCGGCCGGTCCATCCGCACCGTGAGGACCGACGGCGTCACCCGATCGAGCATCGTCTGCCACGGATCTGGGTTCTCGCCGGTTGCACCCCACGCCGCGACCACCGGAACGAGCATACGGATCCTCCGAGGTGTGGACGCTACCCCGCCGAGGCCGCCGCTGGAACCCCGCCGCCCGACGCGGGTCACAACGGATCTGCGGGCGGGGACCCACAGAGTTTACGCGGGTTGTCGTGGCGGCTGCCGATGGGGCGTGCACACTGTACCGGAGGACCGACGATGATCGTCACCTGGTGGGTCCTGTTCTCCACGCCGGGCCGAGCCGAGCCCGGGTGGCGCGAGGCGTCGCCGTCGCCGGTGACCGAGATCGAGCTCCAGTGGATGGCGCGCGAGCTCGCGCCCGCGGTGGAGGAGGCGGCCGGCCGGCCGTTCGTGGAGCTGCCCGAGATCGTGCTCGCCGGGCCCGAGCAGATCGCCGAGGTGGTGTACCAGGAGCAGCGGGCGCTGCTCGAGCAGCGGGGTGAGGTGGTGGCGGAGGCCGACACCCGCGAGAACGCCGCCGCGGTCAGCGCGCTGTTCGCGGGGAAGTACGGCTTCGTCGACCGGAAGTTGTACGTGTCGGTCGAGGGGATCGCCGACTCGATCGCGCTCGAGGGGCAGCCCGAGTGGCTGCTCCGCCCGGTGATCCGGGTGGTGGTGGCGCACGAGCTCGCCCACGCGCTGCAGGATCAGCACCTCGACTTGCAGCGGCGGGTGGCCGACGCGCCGAACGGCGACGCGATCATGGCGTTGAACTGCGCGGTCGAGGGCCACGCGGTGTGGGTGCACGAGCAGGTCGGCAAGCGCGAGGGGCTCGACGAGGCGGTGCGCCTGATGGCGGACCTGCTGGGGTCCGACGACGCGCTGCGCCGGCGGATGGACCCCGACGCGTTCTACCACACGTACGTATACGGCCTCGGGCGTGACTTCGTGGCGTACCACGCCAAGAGAGGCGGTACGGAGCGGGTGTGGGAGGTGCTGGCGGCGCCGCCCGACGCCACCCGCGCGATCGTGTCGCCCGAGGCGTGGGGCGCCGATCCGTCGGCCCCGCTCGACCCGCGGGCGCGGCGGGTGATCCGGCGCGCGGGCCTGCGGCTGGCCGGCAAGGACTGGCAGCCCGAGGACTCGGTGGTGGGCGACTTCGACGTGCGCGACCAGCTGGTGCGCGCGGGCGCCGACGACGGGCTGGCCGACGCGCTCGACTCGGGGTGGAACACGCGCCTGGTGGGCGGGGCGATGGCCGGGGTCGAGGTCCAGGTGCTCCGGTTCACCACCGGCGACGCGGCGGTGGCGTTCGTCGACGGGATGCTCGGCCAGGCCCGCACCCAGGCGGCGCTGGTCGGGGCGGACCCGTTCATCCAGGCCGACGCCGGGGAGTTCGACCGGGTCGAGTCCGACCGGTCGGCGCGGGAGGCGTTCACGATGTCGATGTTCGGGCCGTCCGAGCAGCTCGGGCGGGTGTGGGTCGCCCGCGGCACCGACGTGGTGCAGGTCGTGCTGGTCAACGCGCCGGCGTCGGACCGCGAGCTCGCCGCGACCATCGATCAGGTGTTCCGCAGCTTGCGCTGACCCGCGTGGACGATCGTGGCGACCCGCTCGAACCCGAGGCGCGCGTACAGCCGCTCGGCCGCGTCGGTTTCGGCGACGATCACCGCGAGCTCGGCGCCGGACGCGCGCGCGGCCTCGACCGTGACCCACCCCCCGAGCCCTCGCCCGCGGTACGGCGTCGCCGTCGCCACCCCGACCAGCTCGGAC